>CAZJCZ010000023.1:0-21083 GCA_964544575.1 uncultured Flavobacteriaceae bacterium
TCAGAGTAAAATCATCATAAGTAAATTTTTCAATTAATAATTGTAAATTGTACCATTAAACGTTAGTAGTAATAATGAAGCAGATTCAAGCTTATAAACCTAAAAATAAAATCAGAATTGTAACTGCAGCTTCTCTTTTTGATGGTCACGATGCTGCCATAAATATAATGCGAAGGATCATCCAGGCAACTGGAGTTGAAGTAATTCATTTAGGACACGATAGAAGTGTTGAAGAGGTCGTAAATACTGCTATACAAGAAGACGCCAATGCAATCGCAATTACCTCGTATCAAGGCGGTCATAACGAGTATTTTAAATTTATGTTTGATTTGTTGCAAGAAAAAGGAGCTTCACAAATTAAAGTATTCGGTGGCGGTGGCGGTGTTATATTGCCTGACGAGATTGTCGATTTGATAGACTACGGTATCACTAAAATATACTCACCGGATGATGGTAGAAGAATGGGATTACAAGGCATGATCAATGAAATGATCGCCCTATGTGATTTTCCAACCGGAAAAACAGTAATATCATCTGCAAGAGACTTGTCACAAAAGAACGATGCAGTATTAGCGAACATAATTTCTGCTGCAGAAAATTTTCCTTCAGAACACAAAGATCTATTGACTAGTATTAGAAAAACTGCTCAAAAAAGCAACATTCCGGTATTAGGCATTACCGGTACAGGTGGAGCAGGAAAGTCCTCTTTAGTAGATGAACTTGTTCGCAGATATTTAACAGATTTTAAAGAAAAAACAATTGCCATTGTTTCTGTTGATCCGTCAAAAAGAAAAACCGGAGGAGCCTTGTTGGGCGATAGAATTAGAATGAACGCTATTAAAAATGATAGAGTTTATATGCGTTCTTTAGCTACGAGACGATCTAATTTGGCATTGTCAAAACACGTTAGTGACGCCATTAATGTTTTAAAAGTGGCTCAGTTCGATTTAATTATTCTTGAAACCTCAGGTATAGGTCAATCTGATACAGAAATTTTAGATCATTCTGACGTCTCATTGTATGTAATGACACCAGATTACGGGGCTGCAACCCAGCTTGAAAAAATTGATATGATTGATTTCGCGGATGTAATTGCCTTAAACAAATTTGACAAAAGAGGGGCTTTAGATGCCTTGCGTGATGTTAAAAAACAATACCAACGCAATCATAATTTATGGAACAGCAATATCGATGAAATGCCTGTTTATGGAACCATCGCTTCACAATTTAATGATCCCGGAGCCAATACATTATATAGAGTTTTACTAGACAAGTTGAATGAGAAAACTAAGGCGAACTTTAAAAGTTCTTTTAAAATTGGGGCAGAAATGTCTGAAAAACAGTATGTCATTCCACCAAATAGAACTCGTTACTTATCAGAAATAACTGAAAATAACAGGGCCTATGATAAATGGTCTCTTGACCAAAAAGAAATAGCTCAAAAATTATATGGTATTTTTAAAACTATATGTTCTGTTTGTTCTGTCATTTCAACAGAGCTTAGTGACGAGAAATCTTTAATAACTGAAAATGGTTTAAATGAAGATAAGATTCTTAACCAAGTAAAGAATAACAGTGATAAAATACTTGTTGATCTACTTCTAAAGGAGTTTTCAAAAGTAAAAATGGATCTGAATCCTCATAATTGGGAAATAATTGCCAATTGGACTAGCAAGAAACAATCGTATGTTGAACCAGTTTATTCTTTTAAAGTTCGTAATAAAGAGATTAATATACAAACACATACTGAGTCCTTATCGCACCTACAAATCCCTAAAATAAGCTTACCAAAATATGAAGCTTGGGGCGATTTGTTATTATGGAATTTACAAGAAAATGTTCCAGGTGAATTTCCTTTTACCGCCGGTATATATCCATTTAAGCGAACTGGTGAAGACCCCGCAAGAATGTTTGCAGGCGAAGGTGGACCAGAACGTACCAATAGACGTTTTCATTATGTTAGTTTAGGTTTGGAAGCGAAGCGGCTCTCAACTGCTTTTGATTCTGTTACTCTTTATGGAAATGATCCTCATTCGCGCCCTGACATCTATGGTAAAATTGGCAATGCAGGCGTTTCAATATGTTGTTTAGATGATGCTAAAAAATTGTATTCGGGGTTTGATTTGACAAATACCATGACATCTGTTTCTATGACAATTAATGGTCCTGCCCCAATGTTGTTGGGCTTTTTTATGAATACAGCCATTGATCAAGAATGTGAAAAATATATCATACAAAAAGGACTGGAAAAAGAAGTGGAACGAAAAATTGCCAAGATATATAAAGAGAAGGGCGTTGATCGGCCTCAATATCAAGGTAAACTACCGGAAGGAAATAATGGCTTAGGATTATTGTTACTCGGCGTTACTGGCGATGAAGTTTTGCCTAGTGACGTTTATAATAAAATTAAATCAGAAACTATCGCAAAAGTTCGAGGAACAGTGCAAGCCGATATTTTAAAAGAGGATCAAGCACAAAATACATGTATCTTTTCAACTGAATTCGCGCTCCGGTTAATGGGAGATGTTCAGGAGTATTTTATTGCGAATAATGTTCGTAATTTCTATTCAGTTTCTATTTCAGGATATCATATTGCAGAGGCCGGTGCAAACCCAATTTCACAATTGGCATTTACCCTAGCAAATGGTTTCACTTATGTGGAGTATTATCTATCACGCGGTATGGATATTAGTAAATTCGGACCAAATTTATCATTTTTCTTTTCTAACGGAGTAGATCCTGAATATGCCGTTATAGGACGAGTAGCCCGTAAAATTTGGGCGAAAGCCATGAAGTTAAAATATGGAGCTAATGATAGGGCCCAAATGTTAAAATATCATATTCAAACTTCAGGACGCTCTTTACATGCTCAAGAAATTGATTTTAATGATATCCGTACAACGTTGCAAGCTTTATATGCCATCTATGACAATTGTAATTCGCTACACACCAATGCTTATGATGAAGCAATCACAACACCCACTGAGGATTCTGTAAGAAGAGCTATGGCTATCCAGTTAATTATTAATAAAGAATTAGGATTGGCTAAGAATGAAAATCCAATTCAAGGTGCTTTTATTATTGAAGAATTGACCGACCTTGTTGAACAAGCAGTCTATGATGAATTTGATAGAATTACCGAACGTGGAGGGGTTTTAGGAGCCATGGAAACCATGTACCAACGTTCTAAAATCCAAGAAGAGAGCTTATATTATGAAACATTGAAACATAATGGAGAATTCCCAATTATAGGTGTAAATACTTTCTTGAGCAGCAAAGGCTCTCCTACTGTTATTCCTAAAGAAGTAATAAGAGCCACTGAAAAAGAAAAACAATATCAAATTACAGTTGTTGAAAATTTGATCAAAGGCGGTGCAAAGAAAGCTTCAGAACAAATATCAATGCTTCAACAAAAAGCTATCCACAATGAAAATCTATTCGAGCAATTAATGGAAGCTACTAAAGTTTGTTCTTTAGGTCAAATTACCCATGCCTTGTTTGAAGTTGGGGGTCAGTATAGAAGGAACATGTAAGCAGAAAACCACTTTTTAAATCATTCTAAAACGCTATCATGAAAAAACTGTTTATTAATCTTCTTCTTATTCTATTATTAAGTTTTTCTTTCATCAATTGTAGCAAAAAAACACCAAAAATTGCCGAGAATAAACCTGACACCTATGTTAGGGATAACTATACTAAACAGGAAGTGACCATTACAATGCGTGACAGTATTAAACTACATACTACCATTTACTCGCCTAAAGATAAAAGTAAGGAATACCCTATTCTATTATTGCGTACACCGTACAGTTGCAGGCCATATGGTGCAGATACGTTTCCTAAAAAGATTAGTCCTAATGTTCATTTAATGAAAGAAGGAAACATAGTTGTATATCAAGATGTAAGAGGACGTTGGATGAGTGAAGGAAGCTATGATAACATGCGCGCTTATATCCCCAATAAAAAATCGAATACTGATGTTGACGAAAGTTCTGATACTTATGATACTATTGACTGGCTAGTAAAAAATGTTCAGAATAATAATGGTAATGTAGGAACTTGGGGAATTTCATATCCTGGTTTTTATTCGACCTATTCTGCCATAGATGCACATCCCGCTTTAAAAGCGGCTTCCCCACAAGCCTGCATTGGCGACTTCTTTTTTGATGATTTTCACCATAATGGCGCCTATTTGTTAAGTTATTTCAGAGCTACATCATTGTTTGGAACTCAAAAAGATAAACCAACGGATACATCCTGGTATAAAATACCCGACATAAAAACACAAGATCAATACCAATTCTATTTAGATGCAGGTCCGTTAAGCAATTTGAATAAATATTTTCAATATGAAAGTGTTGATGATCCCTCTCTCAAAAATAATGACAAAGTAGATGATTTCTTTTGGGAAGAGCTCAAAGAGCATCCTAATTATGACAGCGTATGGAAAAGTAAAGGTATCATCCAACATTTAAAAAGTATCAATCCATCAGTGGCAACTATGATTGTTGGAGGTTGGTTTGATGCCGAAGACCTGTATGGCCCTTTAGAGACTTATAAGAATATTGAAGAATACAATCCAGGAAATTTTAATATAATGGTCTTTGGACCATGGGATCATGGTGGATGGGCAGGAACTAAGGGGAAAAATTTTGTTGGAAATTATTATTTTGGTGATTCAATTTCTGAATTTTTTCAAGAAAGGATCGAAACTAAATTCTTTAATCACTTTTTAAAAAATGACGGCACTATAAATTCAGGTTTACCTGAAGCTTATGTTTTTGACACAGGGAAAAAAGAATGGAAAACATATGACAGCTGGCCGCCGAAATCTGTTGAAAAGAAAAGACTTTTTCTTTCTGAAAATAATAAATTATTAAATACACCGCCGGTCATAAATCAAAATATTAAACCGATAAAGTTTGTAAGCGACATTAAACGACCTGTACCTTATACTGAAGATATCAAGGCCGGATTTATTCCTAGAAAATATATGACCGACGACCAGCGATTTTCGGCGAGAAGACCAGATGTATTGGTTTTCGAAACCGATATATTGGAACAAGACCTAACCTTAGCGGGAGATATTTTAGCGAAACTAAATGTAGCGACAACTGGTACAGATGCCGATTGGATCGTCAAAATTATTGATGTCCACCCAGCTGATGCAGAAGAACAAGAAGAAGGTATGCAAGATCATTTAAAAATGAGTAATTATCATTTAATGGTTCGTAGTGAAGTGATGCGTGGTAAATTCAGAAATAGTTTTTCTATTCCTGAACCTTTTGTTCCGAACAAACCAACAGAAGTTGCAATTAAATTACAAGATGTGTTCCATACCATTAAAAAAGGGCATAAATTACAAGTACAAGTTCAGAGTACTTGGTTTCCTTTAATTGATCTAAATCCGCAAACTTTTGTACCTAATATTTTTAAAGCTAACAAAGAAGATTTTAAAACACAAACTCATACAGTTTTCACCTCATCTTCTATTGAGTTTACAGTTCTAAAATGATTTGTCACGAGCTGAAATGTCGTTAATGATAAAAAAGGTAAATGTGTTATTTTTTTTATGCCGCCTTGAATTTTTTAATATTTTCTTAATACAACAATGATGGGATAGATAAAATCCTATTTCAATATCTTTTTTAATCTTATCGTCAACAAAACTGCTATTAGACTTAAAAAACCCATTAAATACCAATTTGCGTTAAAGCCGAATTTATCCACAACCTCCATACCAGTTTTAGCACTAAAAATATGCGCCAGAGAAAATGCCATAGCATATAATGACATATACAAACCTTCTTTACCTTTAACTGCTCTTGTCATTGCAAAAGCATTAGAAAATGGAAATGCCAACATCTCGGCCACCGTAATGATAATCATACTGATTACTATTAATCCAACCCAATCCGAAATATTAAGCACAAAAAAACTTAGGGCAAAAAGCACTAAACTCCAAACAATAATATTGATCTTATTGATTGAAGATTGTTCTAATTTATGAATAAGAGGCATTTCTGTTAGAAATATTAATCCTCCATTCAAAGACATTAACAGACCAATTTGAACTTCGGTCAAACCATGAATATCTTTATAATATAAAGGCATGGTAGAAAATAATTGCATAAAAGTAAAGCCCATTAAAAAAACTATTACTAAAAATAACCAGTATGCCTTATCCTTAAAAATTGAACTAATAGAATTGGTTTCTTCAATTTCTTTCTCCTTTTTGATAAATTCTTTATTTTTCAATACCGTTCTGAATAATAGTATTGCCAAAATACAAGTTAAACCATCTACCCAAAATAAGCTCTGGTAGCCTAGCATTGCAATGATCAATCCCCCTAAAAAAGGACCGAATGAAAACCCTAAATTTATTGCCAACCGTATTAAAGTGAGCGAACGGGTTTGATTTTCTGGCTTACTATAAGCATTTAACGATACAAAAATGGCTGGTCTAAATGTATCTGCAATAGTCATAGTTATAAAAACTCCAACAACAAAGCCCCAAAACGTAGTAACATATTGTAAACCAATAAATAAAAAACCAGTCAAAAGTAAGCTCCAAAACATTACTCTATAATAGCCAATTTTATCAGTTAGTTTACCTCCTAACCATGAACCCAAAAAAGACCCAACACCAAAGCTAGTCATAATCCATCCTACTTGAGACAATGAAAAATCTAAATGTTTAGTTAAGTACAGGGTCAAAAACGGAAGTACCATCGTACCTGCTCGGTTTATAAAAGTTATAAAAGCCAACCACCATATTTCACGAGACAATCCCATGAATGATTCTTTATATACCCGTACGGTTCTCTTTACCATAGTATAAAACTAAAAAACCCGGCGACTTGCCGGGCTAAATTTGTATTGTTAATTTTTATAGTTATATAATTACATCAAATTAATACGCCGACTGATGATCTCTTTAAAAGATTTTATTGTGACAATACTTTTTGATGAATACATTTTCTTGTTTTATTTAAGACTCAAAACTACAAAATATTTTCAATCTAAAAATTTTAATAATTCTTATCTTTGAATAAATTTAAAAACAATGAAAAATATTGCTGTTGCTTTTCTTTTATTGACAGGCGTTTCATCATGTTCACAAAAGAAAATAAAATTCAACGATTATATTGCTTCCATTAAGGATTATCAATACGAAATGAATGTTGAATTTGCTAACCAAGAAGAATCTCCTCTAACTGAAGAAGGTCTTAACGATTTTATAGAATTAGATTTTTTCGCAATCGATTCTACCTATAAAGTGGTTGCAAAATTTGAATTGGAAAAAGATCCACGGCTATTTGAAATGACTACAACTACCGATAGAAAACCAATTTATAAAACATATGGAACAGCTACATTCAATTTAGGAGGAAAAGCGTTAAAACTTCATATCTATCAAAATCAGGACCTTATTAAAAAGGCAGAATATATAAATCACTTATTTATACCTTTTACAGATCAATCAAATGGTAACGAGAGTTATGGCGGCGGGAGATATATGGATGTAGAAATTCCTATAGGAGAAACCATTGTTATTGATTTCAACAAATCATATAATCCTTATTGTGCATATAATGATAAATACTCTTGTCCTATTCCGCCTCGTGAAAACGATCTGGCTATCGCAATAAACGCAGGGGTAAAAGTGTATGAAAAACATTAAAATTCTATGGATATTAAACTAGACATCGTTCAAAGTCATCAAAGGATTTCACCTTATATCCATCGAACTCCCATTCTAACTTCCCAAATGATCAATGACATTTCGGGTGCAGAGCTATTTTTTAAATGTGAGAATTTTCAAAAAATGGGTGCCTTTAAAATGCGTGGGGCTACAAACGCTATTTTGCAACTATCTGATGAGCAGAAGCAAAAAGGAGTTGTCACTCATTCTTCTGGTAATTTCGCCCAGGCATTAGCCTTATCCGCAAAAAGTTTGGGTATTAAAGCTTATATAGTAATGCCTAGCAATTCACCTGAAGTAAAGAAAAAAGCAGTAAAAGGGTATGGTGGAATTATCACCGAATGTGAACCTACATTAGAGGACCGGAAAAAAACTGCTGCACAAATCCAGCAAGAAAAAGGGGCCACTTTTGTACATCCCTACAATGATTTCAATGTAATATTAGGAAATGCTTCAGCGGGAAAAGAATTATTAGAAGAGTACCCTGATCTTGATTTAATTATTGTGCCGGTTGGCGGCGGCGGATTAATATCGGGAGTGGCCTTAAGTGCGATTTCCTTTAGTAATAGCTGCAAAGTGATTGGTGCCGAACCATATACCGTTGATGATGCCTATCGTTCAATACAAAGTGGTAAAATAGAAAATAACTTAACTACTGATACTATTGCTGATGGATTAAAAACATTACTAGGTGATATAACTTTTAATATTATCAAAAATCATGTTGAAAAAATAATAAGAGTCACGGAAGAAGAAATCGTGGAGGCAATGCACTTGATATGGGAACGTATGAAGATCATAGTGGAACCATCAGCCGCGGTGACATTAGCTGCAATCTTAAAATCTAAAGCCGAATTTGCTAATAAAAAAGTAGGATTAATCTTATCTGGTGGTAATGTTGATCTTAAAAACTTGCCTTTTTAAGATAATTCGATAATAAGTCCATTTCATTTGAACTTCATAATTTTACAATTTAACTTTATGGGAGTTTTGTGATATAAAACATTGTTAGTACATTTAATCTCCTTCAAGTCAAACATCAAAATTTATAGATATTGTCGAATTCAGAAGATTCAAAAACCATAAATCAAATTAAGATGAGTGAAAATAAAAGACATATTATCGTACTTAAAATATGGTTCGTAATTCTAATATTCAATTACTCTAATATAGAGGCTCAAGATAGAGTTACAGGACCAACCTTTGCAACTCGATCAGAAGTTATTGCAAAAAATGGAATGGTTGCAACCAGTCATCCATTAGCGACTCAAGTAGGCCTGGATATTCTAAAAAAGGGTGGAAATGCAATTGATGCAGCTATAGCCGTTAATGCAACATTAGGGTTGATGGAGCCAACAGGAAGTGGTATTGGGGGTGATTTATTTGCGATTATTTGGAGTGCTAAGGATAAAAAATTATACGGTTTGAATGCAAGTGGTCGATCTCCCGGAAAATTGAATCTAAAATATTTTAAAGATAATAAAATGTCCAAAATTCCAGCCTTTGGGCCTTTACCTGTAAGTGTACCAGGTTGTGTAGATGGATGGTTTGAAATGCATGGAAAATTTGGGACAATGCAAATGGAAGAAATTCTTGCTCCAGCTATAAGATATGCTCGTGAAGGATTTCCAGTTACAGAACTCATTGGATATTATTTGACCTCAACATCAAGAAGATTCAAGACATATCCAAATTTTGCCGAAACTTATATGCCCGATGGTAAACCATTGGAGAAAGGAACTGTTTTTAAAAATCCCTATTTAGCAGATACATATGATAAAATAGCCAAAGAGGGCAAAAATGCTTTTTATGAAGGAGTAATTGCAAAAACTATTGCTGATTTTATACAAGCACAGGGTGGTTTTTTAAGTGAAAAAGATTTGGCCGGTCATAGATCAGAATGGGTTGAACCGGTTTCAACGAATTATCGTGGCTATGATGTCTGGGAATTACCACCTAATGGACAAGGAATTGCTGCCTTGCAAATTCTTAATATTATGGAAGGTTACGATGTTAAAAGTATGGGGTTTGGAAGCCCGGAATATGTACATCATTTTATTGAAGCTAAAAAACTTGCATTTGAGGATCGTGCGAAATATTATGCTGATCCAGATTTTAACAAATTACCGGTTGACCAATTAATATCAAAAGAATATGCTGACGAGCGTCGGAAATTAATCAAAAACAATGCTGCAAGAACTTACGACGTGGGAAAACTTGAACAAGGCAATACAATTTACATGACGGTTTCAGACAAACATGGCAATATGGTATCACTCATACAGAGTAATTATCGGGGCATGGGTTCTGGGATGGTTCCTCCAAAGTTAGGGTTCATGTTACAAGATCGAGGCGAATTGTTTTCATTGGAAAAAGGACATTACAATGTGATTGAGCCTAATAAAAGACCATTTCATACCATTATCCCAGCATTTATAACCAAAGATGGTAAGCCCTGGGTAAGTTTCGGCTTAATGGGTGGCGCCATGCAGCCACAAGGCCATGCTCAAATCGTTATGAACTTAATTGATTTTGGCATGAATTTACAAGCTGCAGGAGATGCTCCAAGAATGCAGCATGAGGGTTCTTCAGAACCTACAGGTGGTAAAATGACAGATGGTGGTCAAGTCTTACTTGAGTCAGGGTTTGATTATGAAACCATAAGAGCCTTAATGAAAAAGAGACATAAAGTTGGTTTTAGTTTAGGGAGTTATGGTGGATATCAAGCTATTATGTGGGATGCAGAAAATGGTGTTTATTACGGTGCTTCAGAATCAAGAAAAGATGGCCAGGTGTCAGGCTATTAAATAAACTATTATAATTGATGAAAATATGAGGTCAACCGGTTCTGGCGTTGATAGATTTATTATGACCTTAGTAAAATAAATACTAGATACTTCTGACTACATACATTCCAAAAAATACAGCGGCTAACCCCGCTGCAAAACTGGCAATAGAGTACCAAAAGAAAAGTGTCAAATTTCCAGATTTTAAGAATAGGTGGTTCTCGTAAGCAAAAGCAGAAAAGGTAGTTAGCCCTCCACAAAAGCCCGTGGCTAATAATAATGTTTGATTCTGGTTCAACGCTTGGTTTTTTATGGCCAACCCCAGGATTATACCGATAAATAAGCTGCCAAATACATTAACCAAAAAAGTACCATAAGGAATTCCAGTAACGGGACTATTTAAATATTTGGAAAGTAAATATCGGAATATACTGCCAAAACCTCCTCCAATAAAAACCAATATTAACTGTTTCATTTTTTAATATTTAACCCTATTCGCATCATTCGAATTCCACTTACCGGTAATAGTACCTTTACTTAAAGTGACAATCCCTGGATTTGCCCTCACTATCGTTTTCAAAGTTGTTTCATCACAAAACAGCAAATCAAAATCTAAATCGAATTCCTTCTTTATGATTTCATAATCGGATTGATTGGATGCCGAAAAGGCATAAACATCATAACCCTGTTGCATTGCCCTGGTAGAAATATCTTTCACTTTCGTTAAAGACTGTTTATCTGTTTTGTCCAAATTATACATCACAACCAACATCAATTTTTCTTTTTGCATTAAAAAATCTGTGAAATCAACATCATCTTTTTCCATTGTAAAATCATGGATCGGTGGTTCATAGCCTTTTTCAATGAGTTTTGTTTTTCTATCCACAAAAGTGGAACCTTCAAGATTCCAGGGTTTTTCTTCCGTAGTAAACTCCTTATCTTCACCATTTACATTATAGATCCAAGTATCTAAATAAACAGCCGGTTTAGCTCCTTCAGGTAAAACCATACCGTCAGGTATATTTTTCCCAACAGCATAGGCTCTAAAATCTATTATTGGTAAATGTATCAATACATAATAGGTAATGAATAAAAAACCTAAGAATAATGCGAATGAAACCCACATTGCAAAATTTTTGCTAAAAACTGGTTTGATATTCTTAGTGTTGATCACTAAAAACGCAATCAAAACTACTAGGACTATATTTTTATAAAAAGTTTCCCAAGGAGTTAAGGTAATCGCATCACCAAAACAGCCACAATCAGTAACCTTATCATAATAGGCTGAATACCAGGTTAAAAATAAAAATATAATAATCAATATAAACAAAGCCCAAACAGTAAGTTTGGGTTTAAAGCCTACTAATAATTTAACCCCTAAAACAATTTCCGCTAGGATTAAGAATATTGAAAAAGGTAATGCATATGGAATTAAAAACTCTAAATTCAACACATCAGCACCAAAATATTCTTGAAATTTATACGCTGAACCCAACGGATCAACCAATTTCACAAATCCTGAAAAAATAAAAGTTACCGCAACTAATATGCGTGCTATGTGTGTTAAAAACTTCATTTATTTACTTTAGATTCATTAAGATCAACGCAAAAATTGCATAATTGATCATATCTTGATAATTGGCATCAATTCCCTCTGAAACCAACGTTTTTCCCAAATTATCTTCAATTTGTTTTACTCGTAATAATTTTTGTAAAATCAAATCGGTTAAAGAACTGATTCGCATTTCACGCCAAGCCTCCCCATAATCATGATTTTTATCCTCCATTAATGATTTGGTAATGGCTATATGCTTATCATACAATTTTGTCGCCTCATTCACATTTAGATCTGGTTCTTCAACAACTCCTTTTTCTAACTGAATCAATGCCATGAGAGAATAGTTGATGATCCCAATAAACTCAGGAATCTCATCTTCATCAACTTTTTTGATTTCATTTTCCTGCAACTGTCTAATACGCTGGGCTTTTATAAAAATTTGATCGGTTAAAGAAGGTAAACGTAAAATACGCCAGGCACTTCCATAATCATTCATTTTATTTATAAAAAGGTCTCGACATTGCTTAATTACAGCATCATATTGTTCAGAGGTTTTCTGCATATAGATTCACATATTTATTTACAACAATTAATTTCTGCTGTCAACATTTTCACAGACGAAAATATGAAAAAACTTACTAATTAATCTCAATCGTTTGTTTATTTTTACAAGTAATATAAACTTATTACTAATAAATAAGGCTTATGGAGCGAATTGCAGTTTTTTGTGGATCAAGTGCCGGTTTTAATAGGATTTATGCTAATGAAGCAAAAAAATTGGGCTTTTACATGGCAACAAATAATATTGGATTAGTGTATGGTGGTGGTAAAATAGGAATTATGGGAGCTTTGGCGGATTCTGTATTGGAAAATAAAGGTGAGGTAATTGGAGTGATACCTGATATGCTGAGACATGTTGAGGTGGCTCACACTAAAATAACCGAAATGATTGTTACCAAAAAAATGTCAAAACGAAAAGTGACCATCAGTAAACTAGTAAGTGGATATATTGCTTTAGCTGGAGGTTTTGGTACTCTTGATGAAATATTTGAGGCTATGACCTTAGGGCAATTAGGTATTGAAAAAAAACCAGTAGGCATTTTAAATACAAATGGATATTTTGACCACTTATTAAAGCAATTAGATGTTATGGTTAAAGAAGGATTTTTAAAATCGTCAAATAGAAATATGATCATTGTAAGTAATTCAGTAGAAGAATTAATCTTCAAAATGAATAATTATAAGGCTCCAGATGTATCTAAAATCGTGAAATCCGTTATAAATTAAATCAAAATGAGTAGTATTAATTGCAAAGGAAAGCTCATTGATTTAGCTACACCGAAAGTAATGGGGATCTTAAATATTACACCCGATTCTTTTTTTGACGGTGGTAAATTTAGAAGTGATGCAAATATTCTGAAGCACACTGAAAAAATGTTAAGTGAAGGTGCAACCTTTATAGATGTTGGTGGTTATTCATCAAGACCAAATGCTCAACATATTAATGAAGATGAAGAATTGAAAAGGGTTATTCCAGTTGTTGAATTATTGATGAAAAAATGGCCAGAAGTTTTAATTTCTATTGATACTTTTAGAAGCAATGTTGCCACGAAATGTGTCAATATTGGAGCTTGTATGATCAATGATATTTCTGCAGGGAATATGGATGTCAAAATGTTCACAACCGTTGCTAAATTGCAAGTACCTTATATTATCATGCACATGCAAGGAACCCCGCAAACTATGCAAAAAAGTCCTAAGCATGTTGATATAGTTCATGAAGTCATCTATTATTTTTCAAAAAAAATTAATGAGCTACACGCATTAAATGTAAATGATATAATAATTGATGTTGGGTTTGGTTTCGGTAAAGCCCCTGAACAAAATTATGAATTACTTAAAAATTTATCACTTCTTAAAAATTTAGAGGTTCCTATTTTAACGGGGATTTCAAGAAAATCTATGTTGTATAAATTGTTAGATATAAAACCTGCTAAGGCATTAAATGCCACAACCGTTGCTAATACAATGTCATTGTTAAATGGGACAAATATTTTGCGTGTTCATGATGTTAAAGAAGCCGTTGAGGCTATTATAATCGTGAATGCGATAGAATCAAAAGAATAAATTATTACTTTTACAAAAAACCTCATTATTGGAAACTTTCAAATTTTTAGATTTTAGTATATTAGATATCATTGACATTGTATTGGTGGCGGTATTACTTTATTATGTATACAAGCTAATACGAGGAACCGTTGCTATTAATATCTTTATAGGTATTGCCATTGTTTATCTGATCTGGAAGCTTACTGTTGCATTACAAATGGAATTACTGAGTGATATTTTAGGAAAATTTCTTGGCGGAGGTTTTATTGCATTAATCATTGTTTTTCAGCAAGAAATAAGAAAATTTTTACTCATGATTGGTTCCACCAACTTCGCCTCTAAAAAGGGTTTTCTTAAACAATTAAAATTCTTAAAATCTGATGATATTATCACTACGGATGTTGAAAGTATTGTTTATGCTTGTAAAACTATGGCACAGACAAAAACAGGAGCTCTAATTGTTATTGAAAGAAATAACAACCTGGATCTAATAAAGCAAAGTGGTGATAAAATGCAAGCGGAGGTAAATGTTCCTTTGTTAAATAGTATATTTTATAAAAATAGTCCTTTGCATGATGGAGCTATTATTATAGAAGACAACATAATAACTGCTACTAGAGTAATTTTACCACTTGAAAAAGACATTTCTATCCCCGCTCGCTTTGGCTTACGTCATAGGGCTGCCATAGGTGTTACGATGAGGTCTGATGCATTGGCTATTGTGGTTTCTGAAGAAACGGGACAGATCTCATATATTAAAAATGGAGAGTTTGTTTTATTTGATGATACCGAAAGCTTAGTCGATTTAATTAAAAGAGACTTAGAGTAATCTAACTCGCCAAAGCCGTAACAAACTGAATTTCATATAGCTTGCTGTAATACCCTTTTTGTTTTAATAGTTCATTATGGGTTCCATACTCAACTATTTTGCCTTTTTCCATGACAATAATTTTATCGGCTTTTTTAACGGTTGCCAATCTATGAGCAATTACAATTGAAGTTCTATTTTTTGTAATTGTATCAGTAGCCTTTTGAATTAATTTTTCAGATACCGCATCGATAGAAGATGTAGCTTCGTCTAAAATTAAAATTGCAGGTTTACTCACATAAGCTCTTAAAAATGCTATGAGCTGGCGCTGACCAACTGATAACATACTACCTCTTTCCTTCACGTTATAATGATAGCCATTTGGCAAGTTCATAATGAAATTATGAATTCCAATTTTTTTAGCTGCTTCTTTAACCTCTTCTAAACTTATAGTTTTATTATTGAGTGTGATATTATTAAAAATAGAATCAGAAAATAAGAAAACATCTTGTAAAACAACACCTATTTGATCCCTTAAGGCCTGCAAATGATATTCATTTATATTTCTATCATCAATAGTAATTACTCCTGAATCAATATTATAAAATCTATTCAATAAATTGATAATAGTTGTTTTTCCAGCTCCCGTAGCTCCAACAACTGCAACCGTTTCACCTTGATTTACTTTAAACGATATTCCTTTTAATACTGGTTCATCTTTAATATAACTAAACTTAACATTATCAAATTCGATATTTCCTACTAAGTCTTTAGCTTCAAATTTTCCTGTATCAATTTCTTCAGCATCCAGATCCAATACATTAAATACTCTTTCAGCAGCCACCATCCCCATTTGCAATGTGTTGAATTTATCAGCAATTTGACGTAACGGTCTAAATAAGCCATTTGTCATCATAATAAAACTTGCAATTGTGCCAAATGTAGTAGCACCGTCTACTGCTGCTTTTAGTCCACCATACCAAACCACGGCCCCTAAAGTAATAGATGATAAAATTTCAACAATGGGAAAGAAAATGGAATAATACCATACTGTTCTAATATGGGCCTTTTTATGTTTATCATTTATTTGCACAAATTTTTCATATTCAATTTTTTCGCGAGTAAATAGCTGAACAATCTTCATTCCACTAATTCGTTCTTGAACAAAACTATTTAAGTTAGCGACTTGATTTCTTACATCCTGAAAAGTATCTTTTATTTTTATTTGAAATATTTTAGTTGCATAAACCATAATAGGTAATACGGCAATTACAATTAAAGCTAAACTCCAATTCATCCAAAACATAACCATTATAATAACTGCCATTTGCAATAAATCACTGATAATCACAAATAAACCTTGACCAAAAATACTAGCAATTGTTTCCGTATCTGAAACAACACGGGTTACTAATTTCCCTACCGGAGATGTATTAAAATATTGCATCTTAAAACGCAACATTCTGTCAAACAACTGTGTTCTTATGTCTTTAATGATATGCTGCCCTAACCAATTCGTGAAAAAGATATATAAAAACTGAAAAATTACCTGTAGTATTTTTACTCCTAACAGTAGTAAACTAAAGATCAATAATTGTTCGGCGTTCTTATTGATTATGAAATCATCAACAATATTCCTCAGCAAAACAGGATAAATTGCTGCCAATGCTGCAAGTATGAGGACTGATATCGTTGAAATTAAAAATTGAAAACGATAAGCCCTAATATAGGTCAATAATCGTTTAAATAATTTAAGATCAAAAACTTTACCTGTTACTTTTTCGCTCATCTATAATTTTTTAATTGTGTTCGGATACTTAACTTCCGACAAAAACAATCCTTGAGGAGGTACTGACAATCCTGCTTTTCTTCTATCCTCACTCTTAATAATATTTATAAATTCATCTTTTGTTTTTTTACCTGAGCCAATATCAAGCAAAGTACCAACAATTGCTCTCACCATATTTCGTAAAAACCGATCGGCTGTAATATAGAAGGTTAATTCACAGTTATCTAGCACCCATTTCGCTTCAGTTATTTCACAATTATATGTTTTAACATCTGTTTTAGATTTTGAAAAACATTTAAAATTAGTGTATTCTAATAAAACCCTGGCAGCTTCGTTCATCTTTTTAATATCGTATTGTTTCCGATGAATTTGATAAGTCGTATCTAATAAAAACGGATTTCTACCTAACCATATTCTATATTCATAACTCCTACTGCAAGCATCAAACCTTGCATGTGCGTTATCAGGCACCAAAAAAATAGATGTTACAACTATGTCATCAGGTAAATATGCATTTAAATTTTGCACAATTTCTCGCTCATTTATAGGAATATTTATATCAAAATGTGCCATTAATTGTAAGGCATGTACACCAGTATCTGTTCTTCCAGCACCAACAACTGAAATATCTTTTCTTAAAATAGTTGTTAGAGCATTCGTCAATGTTTCTTGTACAGATATTGCATTAGGTTGAATTTGCCAACCGTGATATTTCTTACCATTATATGAAATTTCAATAAAATATCTCAAGAAGTATTATTTTTGTTGCCTGGCAAAGATATGAAATCAACTTTTTTCTATTCTTAAATAAATCTCAATTTTTGAAAAAGATACTTTTACTCTCTGATACACATGGATTTATTGACGATCAAATTTTAAAATTTGTAAAACTGGCCGATGAAGTATGGCATGCCGGTGATATTGGTGATATAAAAGTAACGGATACCATAAAAAATTTAAAACCATTACGGGCTGTATTTGGTAATATCGATAATAGCGAAATTAGAGTTGAATTTCCTTTAAATAATCGATTTTCTATAGAAGGTGTTGATGTATGGATAACCCACATTGGTGGTTACCCACAACGTTATAACACCAATGTAAAAGAAGAAATACATAAAAATCCTCCTGATGTATTCATTTCGGGACATTCGCATATATTAAAAGTAATGCCTGACAAAAAGTTAGATTTATTGCATTTAAATCCCGGTGCAGTTGGAAAACATGGAATGCATCAAGTTAGAACGATGCTACGCTTTGAGATTAATAATGGCAAGGTGGAAAATTTAGAAATTATAGAATTAGAAAAAAGGGTCTAGGCAGCTTCTTCTTCCTTTAGCTTTATTGGTACTAAAATAAAAATGCTAGTACCTTCACCCTTTGAAGACTCAATGTTGAATACTCCTTTCATTATTTTTACTCGGGCATTAATATGGCTAAGACCTAATCCGTCTTTCTTTTTAGCGGATCCTACATCGAAACCTATTCCATCATCGTTTATTCTTATAGCGAGTTTATCATCTTCTCTATGTGTTAGCATAATAGTCGCATTTGAAGCCTTACTATGCTTTAATATATTATTGATCAATTCTTCTATAATATTATGAATTTTTATCTCAAAATCTTGATCATACCTTTTAATGTTGTTATCATCACTAAATAATGAGATCTCTGAATTCGAATATTTTTGACACATATCATGGACTGCAAATGCCAATCCAAATTTTAACAATACAGAAGAAATTAAATTATGCGACAAGTCTCTGATTTTAATTGAAGCTTCGTTAAGTATTATCTGAGCTTTTGATATTTCTTTGGGAGAACTCTTTTTTAATTGGGCCTTCGAGGCCTGTAAATGCAGATTAGCTGATGATAACAATGCACTTACACTATCATGTAATATTTCGGCAATGGTTTTACGCTCTTTTTCTTTGGCATCAATAGTAGCATTAATAATTTTAGTATTCATTTCATTTTCTACCTGCTCTAATTTATTACGTTGTTTTAACCTGTAATTATTGTAAAATATATATCCAAATACTAAAAATGCCAAAAATGCCAAGGCTAATCCATAGAAAAAAACTTGTGTTTTTAAGCGCTGAGAATTTGCTTCTGCTTCTTTTTTTTCTGCTTCGGATACATTATATTTTGCTTCTATTTCTGAAATATTTTGTATAATAGAAGCTTCGGCTATGCTATCCGTCAATACAATAGCTTCATCTAAATATGTATAGGCCTCTTCATAATTGTCTAATGCAGCGCTAGCATAGGATAAATTATACAAGCAGTTTTCTTTATAAATTAAACCTCTTTCAGAATTAACACTATCTAATGATTTATAAGCTTTAAGATAATTAATTTTAGATTTAGTATATTCTTCTTTATTAAAATAAATATAACCTAAATTTTGATAACCCAATGAAATTCCTATAGTATCCTTAAACTGTTTTTTAATGTCAATAATTCTATTTGCATAATCGAAGGCTAATTCAAAGTCCTCGCCGTTTCTTGCTATGTTAACTAAATTATTATAGGCATCTGCAATAGAGCTTTCTGTTTTAGTATTAACAGGATATTGAATGATTTTATTATAATAATGATCTGCACTATCCAAAACTTCCAAACGATCATAGTTACTTCCTATGGATAAATATGATTGGAGAATATCAATCGTATCATTTCTAATCAATCCATTATCTAACAGTATATTATAGTATTTGATTGCTTTATTATAATCCTTGGTTGATCCAAATGTTTTTGCCAAAAACATAGCATATTGCCCACGTAAAAGTGATTCTTCTTTTGAATTCAATTCATCAAGCCCTCTTAATAAAATATTAATCGATTTTTCTGACTCCTCTTTCCCTAAATATGCCTTTGCTTTTGCTAAATTTAAATTCAATCGGTTTTTGTCAATTGAAATATAAGCCGAATATTTTTCAACCTGTTCTATTTTAAGTAAGGCCTTGTCATATTCCTCATTTAAAAGGCGTTCATCCACCTCCTGTAAATCTTCTTGAATACGCTTTGCCAGCATTTCACTCTGTGAATACAAAACAGCCGAGTTAAAAACAAAGGCTATTAACACAAGAAAAAAACTAAATCTCACATTGTAGGGTTGTTTACACAACTTGCTAGATTTATGTTGCGATGGGGTTGCGCTCAAGATAAGTAAGGTTAGATAATTTCATTTTTCATGGCAAAAATGGCCAGTCCAACACTATTTTTTGCATTTACTTTTTTGATCAAATTTTTTCGATGGGTTTCAACAGTACTGTCACTTACATGTAAGCTTGCAGCTATTTCTTTAGTAGTGTATTGCTGTGCAATGAGCTTCAATATTTGGTATTCCCTTCGAGTTAATGAATTGATCAACATTCCTTCCTGCGAATCTTTATCATGCATTGGTTTACCCATTAAGGTCTTCATCATTTTTTCCTTAACCTCTTCACTAAAATATTGCTGGCCCTTAGATACATTACGAATGGCTTGGACAATATGTTCGCCAGCAGATTTTTTTGGCACAAACCCTTTTGCGCCCATACTAAGTACTTCCTTTATTAATTTAATATCATCATAGCTAGATAAAATGATCACCTGCGGCACATCATCATAATTTTGAAATTGACGTAATACTTCGATACCATCAACTTTTGGCATATTGATATCTAATACCAACACATCTGAAGAATGTTCATGAAACCAATCGAGTACCTGCTCACCGTTCAAAGAATAGCCAACTACTTCTATATCCTTCTCTAAACCGAGTACCGCTATAACACCATCAATTAAAATTTGATGATCATCAGCAATATGCACCGTTATTTTATCATTCATCAACTCTTTGATCTCTTCATCTATCATAGTAAATACGCTATTTAATCTTAACTCAATTTTAAAACTAAAAATTAGAGCATATATTGTATTCAATACTAATAAAGATAAATAAAAAAATCCGAAAGAATACTTTCGGATTTTTCTATACTACAATTGCATTTATATAAATAACAATTATAAGTCTATTTTAAATTACTTAATTTTTCTTTCTTAGTCAAGAATCATGCCTCTTGGCTTTTTCGAACCTTTTACTGCCATTGTGCCATCTATGGACGCTATATCCATACTGCTTTCAAAATAATGATTAAAGTCTATATTACCAGCGCTAACTTTTAATGTATGTGTAGCTGTACTATTTGAACTACCATTGGCAACCAAATGTAAGTGTGTACCGTTTTCATCGACATTTGATGTAACGATTGTGTTAGCATCTACGGTAAAAGTAACGGTAAATTCACCATCAACTTTTTGAATTACTGGATAAGATTGCA
>CAZJCZ010000024.1:0-20959 GCA_964544575.1 uncultured Flavobacteriaceae bacterium
AGTATGTAAGTTTATTATTTTCAACTTTTTGTTTTTTCTTAAATAACTTTTTAAGATATGCTGAACATCTCTGTTATTCTCCATCGGAGTGATTAAAGATTGTAAAACTTCAACAGTATTAATTTGATAATTCAAATTAAAGAAACCTAATCCTTTAAAAACACCATTTTCTATATAAACGGCACTGCGTTCGTCAATTTCCCGCCCCTTATCTACAATTACTAAATTACTATTTTCAAAACTGTTCTTGGTAATTAACTGTTGAGCTCTTAGATTATACAATTCGGGTTGTTCTTTTTGAATACAGGCTCCATTACATGCTTCTATAGTATAATTAAAGCAGTTTTTACTAACCTTTTGTAAACCCGTTAGTTTTTGACAAAGTGTATAATTTTCAACAGCATTAAACATAAAACTTTTGGCACTTTGCCTATTGGTAAATGTTGTGATGGGTTTCTTTCTTCCATCTACTTTATCGATCTTTAAATTGATATAGCCATCATCATCTATAAAGCTATACAAGGCATGTGTAAAAACAGTTCGTCTTAATGCCCTGTTATAAATGGGTTTATTTCTCTTAATTTCTTCACTTTCTTTCAATAATGCAACAAGTTCACTTCCTGTGGATTCATAAGTCACAGTAGCAACTTGTAATTGAATTTTTTTTGCCTTGGGGCTTGTACTTGTAAAATGCTGATTGATCCGTTTCTTTATATTGTTGCTTTTGCCAATGTAAATAATTTCACCATCTGATCTATGCATATAATAAACACCGGTACTTGTTGGTAGGTTTTCAACGATATCTATTAGTTTAGGATCTAATTGGTATTTAGGTTCTAAACGGATTGTATTACTAATAATTGATTTTTGAACATCTTTATCAACTAATAACTTAAAAAGTTTGGTTGTTGCTATGGCATCCCCATTTGCCCTATGCCTGTCTGTAACTGGAATTCCTAATGATCTGCAAAGTCTGCCAAGTTTATAAGACTCCAAATTAGGTATCAGTTTTTTACTTAATTCAACTGTACATAAAGTTTGCCGTTCATAACCATAACCCAAACGATTAAACTCAGTGCGTAGAATACGATAATCGAATTTGGCGTTATGAGCAACTAATATACAGTCAGATGTAATTTCAATGATTCGCTTGGCTACTTCATAGAATTTAGGGGCATTTCTAAGCATTTTATTATTAATCCCCGTAAGGTTAACTACAAATGGTTGAATACTACGTTCGGGATTTACTAAACTGATGAAAGTATCAACAACCTGATGGCCATCATACTTATGAATAGCTATCTCGGTAATGCCTTCTTCATTATACTTTCCGCCAGTGGTCTCTATGTCAAGGATAGCGTACAATTATTTTTTATCAACCACTAATCGGTTTTCTTTATTTGCAATTTCCCAGGCGGTGTAAAAAACTAATTGAGTCCTTTTTAGAAGTAAATCGTATTGAATTTTATCTGCAGTATCTGTTTCTCTATGATAATCTTTATGAACACCTGTAAAATAAAAGATGATAGGAATATTATTCTTAGCAAAATTATAATGATCTGATCTGTAATAAAATCTATTAGGATCGCTTTCATCATTATACGTATAATCTAGTATTAAATTGGTGTACTTTTTATTGATCGTTTCTGATAATTCATGAAGCTCTGAACTTAATTTATCTGAACCAATCAAATATACAAATTCAGGGTTGTCTTTATGTTGTATATCATACCTGCCTATCATATCAATATTTAAATTTGTAACTGTATTTTCTAAAGGAAAAATTGGATTTTCAGTGTAATATCTAGAACCATATAATCCTTCTTCTTCTGCGGTAACATGCAAAAAAACAATAGATCTTTTGGGTCCGTTACCTTGCTCAACTGCGTTTTTAAATGCTTTAGCAATTAATAAAACTGCTGAAGTACCAGAAGCATCATCATCTGCGCCATTGTAAATTTTATCACCTTTTATACCGAGATGATCATAATGAGCAGAAATAACAATGTATTCTTCGGGTTTTTCGCTTCCTTTTATATAGGCAACCACATTTTCAGAATCATCGGCAGAACGGCCTCTAAAGTATTCAACAGGAATATGCTGCAAGTAATTTCCGTCATCGTTAGCCGCTTTTACATCTAATTTTTTATATTGATCAATAATGTATTCTGCTGCTAATTTTTGACCTTTTTCACCTGTTCTTCTTCCTTCAAATTTGTCATCAGCAAGTGTGTATACAATCTTTTTCAAATCGTCTTCAGATATACCTTCAGCATATTTTTTAGCTAAATCAATAGGAGATTTTACATCTTTTTTGTCGATTATTTTATTAACTACTGGATCTGATTGAACCCCTGGCGAAGTTGAACTTGATGTTGTGTTAGAAACTGTTTGAATTTGAGAACTTGATTTCGTGGCTCCGCAAGAAATAAATAAAAGTGTTAAAAGTAGTATGAAGTATCTTTTCATTATCGTTGTATTATGTAAAATTCCAAAAGTAAAAAATTAATGACTATGAATAATAAATTGTTTAGACTTTAAATCAAATTTAACTAAATCTGAAGTGAACAATTGTGCCACGCTTTTGTCGGCAATTAGATCTTCCGTTTTGCCTGCAGTGATACCGTTTTCTTTCATTAGCCACAGTTCATCGGCTAATTGTAATGCTAAGTGAATTTCATGTGTTGAAATTAGTACAGTTTTGTGTAATTCTTTGCTCAGATTTTTAAGTAAAGTGAAGATTTCTATCTTATTATGTATATCTAAATGTGCAGTAGGTTCGTCTAAAGTTATTATTTCAGTATTTTGTGATAAAGCTCTAGCTATCATTACTTTTTGCAATTGACCATCACTCAATTCAAAATGCTTTTTATGAATGATTTCTTCTATATTAGTCTTTTGTATGGCTTGTTGAATATATACATGATCATCATCAGTTAAGCTACCAACCCAATTGGTATAGGGCTGTCTTCCTAAAGCAATTAATTCAAAAACAGTAAGGTTATTTTCAGGAATTCTTTCTGTTAGAACCAGGCTCATTTTTTTGGCTAATTCGGCATTGGATATTCCTTCAATTTTCTGCTGTCCAATTTTAATTTCACCCGATAATTTAGGTTGAACTTTACATAATGTTCTTAATAAAGTTGATTTACCTATCCCATTTTTTCCAAGTATGCAAACCATACTTCCTTTTGGCAATGAAAGATTAATCTTATCTGCAACACAAGTAATATTTTTTTTATTGCTGTAACCAATAGAGAGGTCATTTACTTGTAAAATTATATTTGATGTATTTTGTTCCATCTCAATAACTTATTTTACGTTTTCTAACTAATAGCCAAATTACTATGGGTGCACCAAACAGTGAAGTTACCGCATTAATCGGTAAAGAATATTCACTATTAGGTAGTTGAGCAATAGTATCACTTATAAGCATTACAATAGCCCCGGCAACAGCAACTGATGGCAGTAAAATTCTATGATTGGATGTTTTGATCAATAATTTAGTTAAATGTGGAACTGCAAGCCCAATAAAAGCAATTGGACCAGAAAATGCCGTAATGACCCCAGTTAATAACCCTGTAACTAATAAGGTTATATTTCGTGTTTTCTTAAGATTTACTCCTAGACTAACAGCATAATTTTCTCCTAACAGTAGACTATTGAGTGGCTTAATAATGGTTAAAAGTATTGAAATAGATAGTACATATATAATAGATAAGATAAAGATTTCATCCCATCCCAGATTTCCTAAACTTCCAAAGGTCCAAAAAACATATTGTTGTAAGTTTTCTGCGCTGCTAAAATACGCCAACACACTAATAATGGCAGCAGTAAAACTACCAAACATCAATCCTATAATTAGAATTGACATGGTATTTTTTACTTTTTTTGCAACTATCATAACTGCCCCAAGTACAAAAAAGGCACCAAGACTTGCTGCTAAGGCCAGTCCCAAATTAGAAAATGCCATACCGGCAACACTCCCTGAAAAAATAGAAACCCCTAAAACTAATAAGGCAACTCCTAAACTTGCGCCAGAACTAATCCCTAATACAAAAGGACCCGCTAATGGGTTTCTAAACAAAGTTTGCATTAATAAGCCACAAATTGACAAGCCAGAGCCTACTAAAACTGCCGTAATGGCTTTGGGAATCCTGTACTGCAAAATGATATATTGCCAGGATTCCTTAGCAATATCGTTTCCGGTTAAAGTATATAAAATAGATTTAAGAGGAATATCTACAGACCCTAAACTTAGGTTTATGAGAATAAAAATTATCAATAACAATACAAAAAGTATAAATTTCACTGAGTATTTAGAATAGTTGTTCAAAAGATCAATTTAGTTGTTCTAAAAAAAAGGGTTCGTACTCAGTTAGTAATTCCGGATGTGTAATTTTGATAAGGTCTTTCAAAACAATATGCGGCTGCATTGGAGCTAGTTCGTAATATAAAGCGCCCCCAGTTTCGCCTTTTTTATTAGAGAATGAATATATTTTTTTGTATTTAAATGGATCAAACTGAGTATAATGTTGATTTGCATTTTCCAATTGTTCTAAGCTGCTATAATGACCAGGGGCTATCCAAAATTCTGCATGTTGACCTTTTGCAAATACACTTTCAAAATTTAAAGAAAGACTTCCCTTTCCCTTTGAATCTGACCAAAGATAAGTAGTATTGGCATCTTTTAAAAACTGGGCCACAAAACTTTCCCCGGCTGGTAAATTCCATAAATCATTAAAAAGCACTCCTGATACTATAGTTGGTTTAGATACAGCGCTTTTGGCGATAGATTTAGCTGCAAGGTATTGTGCTTCAATATTATTAAAAATACTATCGGCCTCTTTTTCTTTATCGAATAAAACAGCAAAGAACTTTAACCATTCTGCTCGGCCTAATGGAGTTTCTTCCAACCAGTCGCCGTTCAAGAGCACTGGAATACCTGCTTTTTCAATATTTGTGAACATTTTATTATTGCTACTCATTGAAAAACCAATAACAACTTCAGGTTGTAGATCAAGCAACACTTCCGTATTTAAATTTTGATCATTCCCGAGTTCTTGTATGGCATTATTAGAAATTAATTTCCTGGTCTTTGCTGATGAGATATATTGTAAATTGGGAAATCCAACTAAGCTATTTTCTTCCTGTAATAACTCTAACATTGGGATGTGTGTTGTGGAGGTTACTACAATTTTATTTATAGGAGTTTTGATTATTTTAAACTCATTTAATTCATCTGGAATTTCTTTTCCTTTTGGGATCAAGATATACTCAAACTGTTCGCTTGCTTCAGGATACGGTGATTTAATTATAATTTTCTTGAAACCATTAAAATATTGAATATCAAAACCTATAGCATACTTTACTGGAGATTTAGATCTACTTATAACTGATTTTTTATTTTCGGTTTTGCAAGCCGTTAAAAATAGAAAAACAAATAAAAGTGTAATTATTTTTGACAATTTCATAAAGTGAAAATAGTTGGACAAATGTATCAATTTTTGTTTAATGCTTTCTGTAAATATTTCTTCAAAAAATAATTCATATTAGATTGTCATTAAATATTTACTGATTACTTTTGCTCTGATTTTGGTCACGACATTTTCGTGATAATAGGGAATTAGGTGAAATGATGTACAAATGTTGATTTTTGATACGAATTGCTGGTAAACTCTGAATTCGTATCGTATCAGTTTTGACTCATTAAGGCCTAAGCTGTCCCCGCAACTGTAAGTTTATGTCGAATTTTTTCGACAGCTCAATTAGAGATGTTATAAACTCTATAACCACTGGCTATTCGCTGGGAAGGTGTCATAACATAAAACAAGCCAGAAGACCTGCCAAAACACAAATCATTAAGCTTTCGGAGGAAAAGTACAGGTTTATGAATTTATTCATGCTCCCTATTTTTTACTGATAGCCATTTTTAGTCATTCTATACTTAAAAGATGAAAAAAAGGTTATTTTATGTGTTTTTATTAGTGTCAACTTTAACGATAAAAGCACAACAACAAAAACAAGACTCAATAAAAGTTGAGAAATTAAATGAAATTATTGTTACGGCTACTAAGTTTCCTACAGAAAAAAAGAACTTGGGTAAAATAGTGAATCAAATTTCGTCGGCAGTTATTGCTAACAACCAAGGTAAATCGGTTGTAGATCTTCTAAACGATATTCCAGGTGTTGAAATAAATGGTAATTATAGTACTAAGGGCCAAAACTTAGGTTATTATTTACGGGGAGGCAGAAATCGACAAGTAGCGATATTAATTGACGGTATAAATGTAAATGACCCGTCTTCGTTTAATGGTGATTTTGACTTACGTCAAATTGCATTGGATCAAGTGGCTTCTATAGAAGTTCTTAAGGGTGCAGCTAGTACCTTATATGGTACGGGTGCAGCGACTGGGGTTATTAATATTATCCTTAAAAAGGCAAGTGGAAAACTTTTCGAGGGTTCTTTTAGTTCATATATTGGCACAAATAGTTCACAAGAAGATCAGGGTTTAGATATCAATGAATTAAACACCAATTTTAATTTTAATGGAACGATACAAAAAATTGATTACCTGGTAAGTTTTAATGGAGTACAATCAAAAGGCCTTTCCGCAGCCGAAGGTGTCGATGAGAGTCTTACCTTACAAGAAGATCCGTTTACTCGTTTAAATACTATGCTGAAATTAGGGTACAAGGTAAATGATAACTTAAGGTTTGGGGTTTTTGGGAGCTATGATGATTATATGTCAGCCTATGATGATTTCGATTTTACAAGTAACAGTTATGTAGACGGAGATAATTCAATTAAAAGTGTTCAGAAAAGAGTTGGTTTTACACCAAATTATAATTATAAAAAAGGAGAATTAAAATTAAACGCTTTTTATACTATAATTAATCGCAATATTGATCCCTCATCTGATCGCTTTAGAGGGGAAGCTTTTGGTTTTGATATCTATAATAACTATAAAATTTCAGATGTATTCTCAGTATTAACAGGCCTCTCTGCTCAATACCAGGATATGTATCAAAAAACGGCTTATTCTAGCATAGAAGAGGGTAGTGCTAAACAGCATTTTTATGACCCTTATATATCTTTCAATTTAAATAGCAACGTTGGATTCAATTTAAACATCGGAGGGCGTATCAATATCCATAATGAATATGGTAGTCAAGTAGTTTATAATATTAACCCTTCTTTTAATTTTGATATTTCTGAAGAGTCGAATTTGAAATTATTAGCATCATATAATACGGCTTTTGTAACACCAACACTTCAAGAAATTTTTAATAAATTACCCACTATTGATGAATTAAATCCTGAAAAAGATGTTATGTTCGAAGGAGGTTTTGAATGGTCACTTTCTAATAAGTTATCAATAAATGCGCTGTATTTCTATCGAGAAGAAACGGATAAGATTGGCTTTGATTTCACAACCTTTCAAACCGTAAATGATGAGGGCACATTCATTGCCAGAGGTATTGAAACCGAGGTAATTTACTCACCATTTGAAGCACTCTCTCTCTCAATAAACTATGGACATATTCATAGAGATGAGAGTTTATTATTGAAAATTCCTAAACACAAAGTAGGTTTAAATGCAGCCTATAAATTAAATATGAATACACAATTATCACTTAACAGTAAATTTGTTGATTCTACAAGTGATTTTGGAGGTATTGCATTGCCATCTTATCGTTTAGTTGATTTATTTTTGAATCATATGTTGATAGAAAATAAATTAACGGTATTTGGTTCAGTTACAAATTTGTTTAATGAAGATTATCAGGAGATAGCTGGATTCTCAACAAGGGGTAGAAATTATAAATTAGGATTGAAATTAAAGTTTTAAAGCTCTTTCTATAAGTTCATAATGTTTACTGGTGTCATGTAGATAATTATAACTTTCTAACATGCCTAATTGTTTACCTTCCGCATCGGTTATAATCACGGTAGGAAATACTTTTTGATTGTAAAGTTTTTTTAAGTCTAAGTTTTTACTTTCCTGAAAACCTGATATTAGCCCGGATCTTCTTGGAGAATTAATTCGAACGAGTATTAAATATTTTTGTGCAAGCTCCTGAAAATCTTCAGTATAAAAGAAATCAGTATTGAGCTTTTTGCATGATTGACTCCAGTCAGAACCTGTAAAATAGATAAGAATCAATTTATTTTGGGAATCTGCTAATTGTTTGGCTTCTTCAAAATCTGTTTGCCAATTAAGATCAATAGATTTTTGAGCTAGCACATTATTATTGGCAATAATAATAATGATTAACAATAGTATGTACTTAAATTTTTTCATCTTACCTCTCTACTTTTCGCATTTCTTTTTAAACCAATAATTGCAGCGTTAAGTTCAAAACCAAGCAACAATATAATGGAATTTAACCATATAAAAAGCATCAATACAAGTAAAGTCCCAATAGAACCATACAATTCGTTGTATTGAGCAAATTTTTTAACATATATACCAAATATTCTAAAATTTACAATGATCAATAATGTTGTTAAAATTGCTCCTGGCGAAAAGAATGAAACGTTTCTCCCTTCTTTCGTTCCAAAATAGAAAAACAGTCCAACAATGGTGAACAACATAAATAGAATAATTATATACCTGCCGAGTTCAATCCAAAACAGAACATCAGATACGTATCCTTTTTGTTTCAAGTCAAGAATAGCAAATTCAAAGTAAATAATTACTGCTACTGTAATGCACAACAATAATGCCAATATGATTGATATAATCATTGACACTAAATATAGTTTAATTATAGATCTTGTTTTTAATTGATGATAACTATATTCAAAACCACCAAAGAGTGAATTAATACCGTTTGTCATCAGGAAAATCGATAAAATAAAACCGAAGGATAATAGTCCGCTATATTTATTATTAAGGATATCATTGAGTACTGCATCAACAGCTTCAAAGGTTTCAGGAGGTAATGCCTCACCAATAAATTCAATAAAGCCCTCCTGAAATCCAGTAATTTCAATATAAGGTATCAGCGTTAAAATAAATAAAGCAAAAGGGAAAAGCGCCATAAAAAAACTAAAAGCCACACTACTTGCCCTTGTTGTTACAGCGCCCTTAACAATACCAATTATATACATTTCAATGACATTGTACAAAGACATGCCTTCTAAACCCGGAACCTTAATTCTTTTAAAAATTCTAACGAACCAGTTAATAACAGGTATTTTTAATAAACGTTCTTCAGTAGACATAAATAATGCTAATATAATTTGGCGTCATAACTTGTCTTCCAGTTATCTTGAACTTTTAGCACTTGTTCAATAACATCTCTAACACATCCATTTCCACCTTTTTTTTGTGAAATATACAATGAAATATCTTGAATTTCTTGTACTGCATCTTTAGGGCAAGTCGGCAGGCCAACCGTTTTCATAGCATGATAATCTGGAATATCATCACCCATATACAAGACATTCGTTTGATTGATATTATGAATTTCTAAATATTCTTCTAATTGTGCAACCTTGTCATTTACTCCAAGATAAATGTCAGAAATACCTAAATTACGTAATCTTTCTTTTACTGCCTTATTAGTTCCGCCCGAAATTATACAAATATTATAGCCAGAATCAATAGCAGTTTTAAGAGCATAACCATCTTTTATATTCATGGTTCTAATTAGATGGCCATCAGGAAAAATAGTTACTGTCCCGTTGGTTAAAACACCGTCGACGTCAAAAACGAAGGTAGTTATTTGAGTCATATGCTCTTTATAGCTTTTTTCCATAGGTTGCTTGAATAGATTCCGTTAATAATTGATATATTTTATTTTTTTCTCCTGATAATAAATTTAGATGTTTTTCAATAATGATTTTATCATTTCTCATTGCTGGTCCAGTCTGAACATTATCCGGTTTTGCATGCATAATTTTCTGTGCGGTTTCCTGAATTAATGGATAAAGAGCTTCATATGGAATATTATTTTCTTTACAAATATCAAATCCTATTTTGTATAAATGATTAACAAAATTATTTGTAAAAACGGCAGCTATATGTAGATGTTTTCTTTGTTCAGAATCAATCATAAAAACATTGTTAGAAATTATATTTGCCAGCTTTTTCAATAATATCAAGTCTTCGTTATTTTCAGCTTCTACGCAAATTGGAATTGATTTAAAATCAATACTTTGTTCTTTTGAAAATGTCTGTAATGGATAAAAAACACCTTTGTTACCATTAGTTTTTAAAACCTTTATAGAAGATCCTCCAGACGTATGTACCACTAACTTGTTTTTTAGATTCAATTGTGCTGAAAATTCTGGTATAGCGTCATCAGAAATTGCAATAATATAAATATCTGCAGATTTCAAAGAGCTCACTGAATTAGTCGTATCAACCTTCTTTTCTATAAATTTCAAAGATGATTTTCTTCTACTATATACTTGTACAAGTTCAACTGAAGAATTTCCTAAAAAGGCATTGATTAAATGCATTCCAACATTACCTGTACCAAGTACACTTACTGAAATCATAAAGCGAAGTTACGGAAGTTTTGAAGATTTATAATAAAGTAATAAATGTGTTCAGATTCCTCACAAATTTAAGTAACTTTGTGCAACTTTTATCACATAGAAAATTTATATGAAAAAAATTTATAACCTTCTGTTTTCAACTCGTCTTACAGCTATTTTATTTATAATTTTTGGTGCATCGATGGGTATTGCAACTTTTATTGAAAATGATTATGGAACGCAATCGGCAAAAGCACTAGTTTATAATAGCTGGTGGTTTGAACTAATATTTCTAATTTTTGTACTCAATTTTGCGGGAAATGTATTTCGATATAGGCTCTTTAGAAAAGAAAAAATATCAGTATTAGTATTTCACGTTGCATTTATTTTAATATTAATTGGCGCCGCCATCACTCGTTATATTAGTTATGAGGCACTTATGCCTATTAGGGAGGGTGAGACCACAAATTTAATGCTTTCAGAAAAAACCTATCTCAATGTACAGATTGATGACGGTGAAGTTCAAAAAACAATAGATAAAGTATACTTATTTAGCCATAAATCTTCTTCTGAAGCTCGTTTTATTCCATTAATTTCAAGATTTTTAAATTTTGTTAGAGGAGGCAATGAGTTTTCCATCAATACTGATTTTAAAGAGAAACCTGTAGAGGTAAATTATGTGAATTATGTTCCTAATGCCTATGAAGAATTTCAAAAAGATGAATCTGGAGAAGAATTTTTATTTTTAGTTGAATCCGGAGGTGGTGGAAGGCATGAGCATCATATCAAAAAAGGAGAAATAGCAAATATTCATAATACACTTTTTTCTTTTGAAAACCCTATAGCCGGAGCGATCAATATTTTCACCGTCAATGACACTTTAAGAATAAAATCACCTTCTGAGGGGGAATATATGATTATGACCACGCGAAAAACAGAGGCTGTATATAAAGACACATTGCAGACATTTAATATAAGATCATTATATAATATTGGTAATATGCAGTTTATTGTTCCTGAACCTGCAGTAAAAGGCAAACTTGCATTAATTTCAGGAGATAAAGAACAGTATCCGTCGGATATGTTGGAGGTAGAGGTTGTTGTAGGAAGTGATAAAAAAAATATCACTCTTTTTGGGAGTAAATACTCAATTAGACCTTCTGAAAATTTTACGTTAAATGGTCTTAATTTTAGATTAAGTTATGGTTCTAAGCAACTGCAATTACCATTCTCCCTAAAATTACGTGATTTTCAGTTAGAACGTTACCCTGGCTCAATGAGTCCAAAATCTTATGCCAGCGAAATTACGGTTTTTGATAATGGTGAAAATTTTGATTTTAGGATTTTTATGAATAATGTATTAGATCATAAAGGATTTCGTTTTTTTCAATCCAGTTATAATGATAAAGGGGCAGTCGAAGAAAGTCATTTATCTGTAAATCATGATAAGGTTGGTACATGGACAACCTATATTGGTTACTTCTTATTATTTGCTGGACTAATAATGATATTACTTTCGAAAACTTCACATTTTGCTGATTTACGAGGTTCATTAAATAAAATAAAAAAGAAAAAAGCAAAATTATCTATTCTCGCCTTGTTAATATCGATGGGTTCGTTTGCCCAAGAAGAACATCAACATATTCTTTTAGATAGCCAAATAGATTCTATATTGATTGCCAATAAAGTTTCATCTGAACATGCCGAGAATTTTGGAAAATTAGTTATTCAAGATGCCGGGGGTAGAATGAAACCGGTAAATACTTTCGCCTCAGAGCTATTGCGTAAAGTGAGTAAAAAAGATTCATATAATGAATTGGATGCTAATCAGGTTGCTGTTTCTATGGTTACCAATTCAAGAGTTTGGTATTCTGTTCCATTTATATATATGAAAAAGGATAATTCAAAGGTCAGAGATTTACTGGGTATCCCAAAGGATCAAAAATATGCGCGACTATCTGATTTATTTAACAATAAAGGAGAATATAAACTTCGAGAAGAAGTTGCTAAAGCCCACAAAAAGAAAATTAAAAATAAATTTGAAGAAAGTATTTTAAATATTGATGGAAGAACAAATATTTTATATCAAGCCATTGGAGGTAGTATTTTTAAATTTTTCCCCTTACAAGGTGAAAAAAATAATAAGTGGTTTTCTTATTTAGAGCATCAAAGTGCTAATTTTAAAGGTACAGATTCGCTATATGTAGCAAATATTTTGCCTTTATATTCGGGGGCTTTACAAACAGCTGCAAAAGATGGTAATTACGAAAAGGCAAATGAATATTTAGAAAGTATTCATAAATATCAAATTAAGTTTGGTAGTGAAGTAATGCCATCGGATAAAAAAGTTAACCTAGAGTTATTTTATAATAAGTATGATATTTTTAAAGGCCTGTTTTGGCAATATATGCTTGCCGGCGTTTTATTATTTGTGTTTGTAATTGTGCAGATTTTTAATAGCTCAAAGTTAGTTAACTTATTGGTTAAAATTGGTACTTATATTATTGTTGCCTTATTTGTTTATCACACTATCGGCTTAGCCATTCGAGGATATATTTCTGGTCATGCACCTTGGAGTAATGGTTATGAATCTATGATTTATGTGTCTTGGGCAACAATGCTATTTGGATTACTTTTTGGACGTAAATCAGCCTTAACTATTGCCGCAACTACATTTGTAACATCAATGATTTTAATGATCGCTCATTGGAATTGGATGGATCCTACTATTGGTAATTTGGTACCGGTCTTAGATTCTTACTGGTTAATGATTCATGTGGCGATTATCGTAGCCAGTTATGGTCCATTTACCTTAAGTATGATATTAGGATTTATTGCATTATTAATGTATGGTTTTACTACATCTAAAAATAAAAAGAAATTAAGTTTAGCGATAAAGGAAATTACTACTATTAATGAAATGTCTCTAACTGTAGGGTTGGTTATGTTAACTATTGGGAATTTTTTAGGGGGCATCTGGGCTAATGAGAGTTGGGGCCGTTATTGGGGTTGGGACCCTAAAGAAACTTGGGCATTGGTGAGTATTATGGTGTATGCTTTTGTGTTACATATGCGATTAGTTCCGGGCTTAAGAAGTAGATTAACCTTTAATATTGCTTCATTATTATCATTCGCAACGATTTTAATGACCTATTTGGGCGTGAATCATTTATTATCAGGATTGCACTCTTATGCCACAGGTGAGGCGGCTCCTATACCGAATGAAATTTGGGGCTGGTTAATTGTTTCGGCATTGATCAGTGTCTTAGCATACTGGAAGTATAAAAAATATTATAAAAAATAAAAATCATGAAAAACATAATATTACTTATTCTAATTATAAGTATTATATCTTGTAAGGAAAATTCTAAAAAAGAAGAGAAACTAGATAAAGATATGGCAACGACTGAAACAGCTTCTCAACTGCAAGCGGAGGACATTTATCAATTTAAAGTTAAAACATTGTCAGAAGAGGATTTCGATTTTTCATCCTTAAAAGGGAAAAAAATAATGGTTGTCAACACGGCATCAAAATGCGGATTAACACCACAATACAAAGATTTACAGGCTTTATATGATACTTATAAGGAAGAAAATTTTGTAATTGTTGGTTTTCCTGCTAATAATTTCGCCAAGCAGGAACCTGGAACTAATGCTGAGATTGCTGAGTTTTGCCAGCTTAATTATGGTGTTTCTTTTCCAATGATGTCAAAAATATCGGTAAAAGGTAAAGATATGCACCCTTTGTATCAGTTCTTGACGCAAAAATCAAAAAATGGATTTGAAGATTCTAAAGTATCTTGGAATTTTCAGAAATATTTAATTGATGAAAATGGTAATTTAGTTCAGGTAATTGCTCCTAAAACATTACCAACAGATGAATCAATTGTCAGCTGGATAAAAGGCTAATTCATTCAATTTTATTACTTTTTATCAATATTTTTTACATATTTTTGATCTTATGATTGTATAGTTATATTCCACTTTTTGTCGATCACTTTTCGACAACTCAATGGATAAGAATTTCTTCTTATCTGCAATTAGGAATTTAATCATAACAAAAGAGCATGTCATTCAAAACATATACTTCTTTTAAAAAGTTTTTCAAATATTTAAAAATAGCACTTCAAGGTAAAGAGCAAGAATTTACTTCAGGTAGTATTCGTAAAGCAATTTTTATGCTTTCAATACCCATGATCCTTGAAATGATGATGGAATCTATCTTTGCAATTGTTGATATAGCTTATGTATCTCAAATTAGTGTTAATGCTGTCGCTACTATTGGTTTAACAGAGTCTATAATTACATTAGTATATGCCGTAGCAATAGGGTTAAGTATAGCAGCGACAGCTGTGGTTGCACGTAGGGTTGGAGAGAAAGACCTCAAAGGGGCTTCCCAGGCATCCGTTCAAGCTATCTTTTTAGGGGTTTTTGTTGCTGCAATTATTAGTTTTATTGGAATACTATATCCCAAACAGATCTTATCCTTAATGGGTGCTGAAACTGATTTGATTGCTGAAGGATATGGATATACACAAGTTTTGTTAGGAGGTAATGTAACGATCATGTTATTATTCCTGATCAATGCCATATTCAGGGGTGCCGGTAATGCATCAATTGCCATGTGGACGTTAATACTATCAAATGGATTAAATATTATTTTAGATCCTATTTTTATTTTTGGATTTGGGCCCATTCCAGCTTATGGCGTAGAAGGTGCCGCTATTGCAACAACTATAGGAAGAGGCACAGCCGTTATTTTTCAGTTAATCGTATTGTTTTATGGGTGGAGTATCATAAAGATAAGAGTTAAAGATTTAGTTCTTAGAATAGCCGTCATGTTAAATTTAATTAAAGTTTCATTAGGTGGTATAGGGCAATTCTTAATAGGGACATCCAGTTGGGTATTTTTAATGAGAATTATGTCAGAATTTGGTAGTGAAGTATTGGCAGGATATACTATAGCTATTAGAATTATGATGTTTACAATGATGCCGGCCTGGGGAATGAGTAATGCTGCTGCAACTTTGGTGGGTCAGAATTTAGGAGCGAGAAAGCCAGATAGAGCCGAAAAATCCGTTTGGAAAACGGGAAAGTATAACGCATTTTTCATGGGTCTGGTTTCTATAATTTATATTGTTTTTGCTCCGAGTTTATTGGCGTTATTTAGTGACGAATCTAGCGTTATAGAATCAGGTGCATTATGTTTACGTATCATAGCAGCCGGATATATATTCTATGCATATGGTATGGTAGTGATACAATCTTTTAATGGAGCAGGAGATACCAAAACCCCGACAATTATTAACTTTTTTTGTTTTTGGATTTGCCAATTACCTTTTGCCTACGTATTTGCAATAGTTTTAGATTTTGGTCCATCTGGCGTATTTTGGGCCATCACTTTGGCGGAAGTTGCAATAGCAATAATTGCAATAATTATGTTTAAAAAAGGGAAATGGAAAGAAGTGAAAGTATAGCTTAAGTTTTGTAATTTCGAGTTTTTCTTAAAATGATTTAAAATGAAAAAAAATAAAATTGGAGTAAATACTATTTGCACGCATACTGGTGAGATCAAAGATGAACAATTTGGAGGTGCTAATTCTCCTATTTATATGGCAACCTCATATCCATTTATGGATGTTGATATAATACGGTATCCAAGGTATTTTAATACCCCAAATCAGCAAGCTGTTGGAATTAAAATAGCAGCTTTAGAACATGCCGAAATGGGAATGCCTTTTGCATCAGGTATGGCGGCCATTAGTACTGTCTTATTTACCTTTTTAAATCATGGAGACCATGTTGTGATTCAAAATGAGATCTATGGAGGTACTTTTAATTTGGTGGTGGAAGAATTTGATAAAATGGGTATTGAATATTCTATTACTGATGGAGTAGATGCAAGTGATTTTGAATCTAAAATTAAATCGAATACCAAAGTTATTTATATTGAAACCCCTTCAAACCCATTATTGACAATTACGGATATAAAAGCGGTGGCCGACGTTGCCAAAAAAAATGGTTTAGTATCTATGATTGATAACACCTTCGCGTCACCAATTAATCAAACACCAATTGATTTAGGAATTGATATCTCTATTCACTCTGCCACAAAATATTTAGGAGGTCATAGCGATATCTGTGCGGGGGCAGTGGCATGTTCAGAAGATCACATGGATAAAATTTGGAATAAAGCCAAAAATTTGGGTGGTAATATGAGCGATTTTATGTGCTATTTATTAGAAAGAAGTATAAAAACATTAGGAGTTCGGGTTGAAAGGCATAATAGTAATGCACAATTCATTGCCGAGTATTTAGAAGATCATAGTGCAATTTATAAAGTTTACTATCCCGGATTAAAAAGTCATCCAAATCATCATATCGCGCAAAAACAAATGAACGGTTTTGGAGGGATGTTATCATTCGAACTTGATAAGAGATTTGATTCTGTAAGATTTCAAAAAAAATTAAATCTTATTAAACCTTCAATGAGTTTAGCCGGTGTAGAATCAACCATACTCTTACCCTCTAAAACCTCCCATGCATTACTTACAAAGGACCAAAGAGAAGCTATTGGTATTTCTGATAATCTTTTACGATTCTCAGTAGGGATAGAGAATAAAGAAGATATCTTAAATGATATCGAGCAAGCTCTAAAAGAAAGTTAGTAACAAAAAAATATTTAGTGTCGATGGTTCTGCATTAATTGTAATTGATTTTTTCCTCAATTCGATCTTTTTTCACAAACTTTTTATACAACTTATTTGCAATAAAAGTTAGAATAATATTTTGCCAAAAACCACCAAAACCTCCTGGAATATCAATTGCCTTCAATAGGTTGCTAGGATAAAGATCCTCTTTAGACTTGTTAACACCCAATTTAATATTTTCGTGGTCTATCTCTTTTTGGAGCCATAAAATTTTGAGGCGTTGATCTATTTCTTCAAAAGAACTATAGTTTTTCGTTGCCATTTTTGTCGAAATAATAATTAGAAAAAATTTTTAATAATGGTTTGTCCAACCTGTCCCTCAACAGATAAACAATAATACTGATTACAATAAAAATAACACCAACGATAGCAAATCCATAAACCATATTATCAAGTGCTTGTCCTATAGCATAAGATACCGCTAAGGCTAATATGAACAAGGTTAGAAATACGATAGCACCAATCAAAAACATTTTAGATAGGGAAGTGATGCCCTTCATCAAAATTTTGAAAGTTTTAAGATGATAGTATTCCTGATTATTAGCGATGTAAGAGCGAACGTTGGTGTCTACATCTTTCAAATTCTCTTTTAAATTCTCAAAAGCCATTATTGTTAATTCTTTTGAAGATGAGCATTTTTCTTTCTGAGACTCTCTAATTTATGTTCCAGATCGACAATCATGGTATCAGCTTTAAGACTTGCTTTAGAAAGGGTATCTTCTAATTTTTTTTCAAAATCTTTCTTTTTAGCATCAACTGTTTTTGAAATATCTTCTTTGGCATGTAGAACTTTTTCAGAAATTTCCTTTTTGGCTTTTACAGCTTTTTCTTTAATTTTTTTTCTTGTTTTAGTACCTTTTTCAGGAGCGTATAAAATCCCAACTCCAGTGCCAACTACCGCCCCTGCTAGCAAGGCTAATAGTACATTTCCACTATTGTTTGTCATAACATTAATTTTTAAGGTTAATAAATAATTTAATTAATCTATTAAAGATAATATTAGTAAAAATCATGTACAATGAGGAATATCAGTTTGGAAAATTAATTTAGATTAAATTTCAAGGGTTTTGATAATAGTGATGGACAACTTATTCTAGAATAGATATTAAACACTTTCAAGGGTTAATATTTTGGAGTACATTTATATAGGTTTTTAAATGATAAACAGTGTTTATCCTTAGAATTATGAAATTTTATTGAAACCCTCTAAATGAATAACTTACATATAAAATTAGCAACAGCCCTTCTTTATTTTACAATGATATCTTGGGCTCAATCTGCTGAAGATATTATTAGAAAGGCCGATGAAAAGTATCGTGGAAAATCATCATATTCTGAAATGACCATTGATATTGTTCGCCCTAAATGGTCTAAACAAATGAAAATAAAAGGTTGGACAGAAGGGACTAAATATTCTGTATCTATTGTAACGAGTCCGGCCAAAGAAAAAGGGACTGTTTTTTTAATGCGTGATAAGGAAGTATGGAATTATATGCCAACAATTGACCGTACAATCAAATTTCCGCCATCAATGATGTTACAAAATTGGATGGGAACTGACTTAACTAACGATGATCTGGTTAAACAATCTTCTATTTTAGTGGATTATACACATAAGATAATCGGAGAGGAGCCTAAAGAAGGTTATAATTGTTGGATTATAGAATTAATTCCAAAAGAAGAAGCGCCTGTTGTTTGGGGAAAAGTTTTGATTTGGGTTGATAAATTGGAATATATGATGTTACAATCTGATTATTATGATGAAGATGATTTTATAGTAAATCAAATGATTGGATCAGATATAAAAGAGTTTAGCGGGAAAAAATTACCTTCAAAACTACGCATAATACCAGTTGAAGATGAAGGACAAGAAACCATATTGACCTATGATAAGTTAGAATTTGACATTAAAATTTCTGACCAATTTTTTACTACAAACTATATGAAACGCATTCGTTAAACATTGATCCTTAATGTTACTAAAATTAGCTTGGCGAAATATATGGCGAAATAAGAGGAGAACTTTCATTACAGTGGCTTCAATTTTCTTCGCGGTACTGTTTTCTATTTTTATGAACTCTTTTCAAAAGGGAGGATGGGTAAGAATGTTAGATAATATTGTAAATTATTATTACGGTTATGCCCAAATTCATCAGAAGGGATATTGGAGTGAAAAAACAATTAATGAATCTTTAGTATTAAATGATACACTGTTAATATTACCAACAGAAATTGAGGGTTTAAAGCGAATTATACCACGTTTAGAAACCTTTGCATTACTTTCTTCGGGTGAACATACTAGCGGAATGATGATAGTAGGTACCGATCCAGCCGCCGAAGACCACCTAACACAATTAAAGTCGCGTCTTGTTGAAGGTACTTATTTTAATGAAAAAGACAAATCATTATTAATTGCCGAAGGTGTAAAAGATTTATTAAAAGTCAATTTAGGAGATACATTAGTTATTCTTACCCAAGGATATCACGGTGTAAATGCGGCGGGTAAATATACCATTAAAGGAGTGGTTCATTTTGCTTCACCAGACCTTAATAGGAGAATGGTTTATTTACCATTAAACGAAACACAAAACTTATTAGGAGCGCCTTCTATGGCCACAACTTTAGCGCTAGAGCTGGAGGATAGGGATGACTTAGAAGATGTAATAATACAATTAAATGAAAAATTGAACACAGAGATTTATGAGATAATGGATTGGCAGGAGATGCTGCCCGAATTAGTTGAGGCCCAAAAAACAGATGCCGCTGGTAACTATGTCTTCCTTGTAGTGCTTTATCTGATTATTTCATTTGGAATTTTTGGAACAATTTTAATGATGGTTAAAGAAAGAGAATATGAGTTCGGTGTTTTATTGTCTATTGGGATGAGTAGAAGATTATTGGCCATTTCCACTTGGATCGAAATACTCTTAATGGCATTCATAGGAGCGATTCTTGGTATGCTGGTTGCTTTGCCTTTAGTACATTACTTCAAAGTGAATCCAATCGATTTTAGTGAGTACGGAGAAGGAATGGCGGAGACCTATGAAAAATGGGGCTTTGACCCTATATTCCCTACTATCATGGATGCTTCTCTGTTCTATTCACAAGCCATTTTAGTATTAATTATTGCAAGTATATTAGCTTTATTTGCAATTTGGAAGATTTATAAATTGAAACCTGTAAAAGCAATGCGGGACTGATCTAGGATAATGAGTACAATTTTAAAAATAGCATGGCGAAATATTTGGCGAAACCTTACCAGGAGTCTCGTGGTAATTGGTGCTATTGTTATTGGAATCTGGTCTATTATTTTCTTAGTAGGTATGGTTAATGGAATGATAGATAGTTATGTTGATAACGCTATTAAAAATGAAGTCTCTCATATTAAAATTCACCATCCTGAGTTTATAAAAGACAAGGAAAGTAAATTCTATATTTCTGATGTAATCAATGTTAAATCTAGTGTGGATACGATATCAGGTGTTAAAGCAGTTTCGTATAAAACTATTCTAAATGCAATGATTAGCTCTAGTCATTCAGGAAGAGGCATCTCTGCAATTGGCGTAGTACCTAAAGATGAGGTTATGGTCTCGGGATTATCTAGCAGAATTAGTGAAGGTAATTATCTTTCTGACAAAAAAAAGAACCAAATAATAATTAGTAAAAGAACGGCTGAAAAATTAAAGGTAAAACTTCGCTCAAAAGTGGTGTTGACCTTTCAGAATTTAGAAAATGAAATTACAATGGGAGCGTTCAG
>CAZJCZ010000025.1:0-5417 GCA_964544575.1 uncultured Flavobacteriaceae bacterium
ACATTTATGCCATCTGCAATATCATCTTCTTCAATACTAAAAAAACCGCCTCTTGACCTTGGATAAGTATGTTCTCTATTCCATTTACCTACACTATTAGAAGTGGTTTGAAAGTCTAATTTCGCTCTACCTTCTTCGGTATATAACAGCCAAACCTGATTGCTATTTGCAGGGTTTTGATCGGCTTTTTTTAAAATATCAATAATATCAGTATATGTTTGGGTTCTAACCTCTCCAGAGTTTGCAATTATGTTTTGCAATGCCTGACGTAATTGCAAATCAGCTAAACCATCTAAACTATTATAATATCCAATTGGTTGCGTTCCTTCAACATTTCCAAAAGTAGGGTTTAAGGGAGTTCCCCAATTTGCAACAACATAGTCATTATCAACAACTCTTATATCAATGTTATCAGTGAGAGCAAGGTATTCAGTAGGCAAACTTGTTAGACTAACAACCAAAACCTCATCTCCTTCATCTTGATCATCATCTACCAAGGTAATTATGGTGCTAACTGCATTTTGACCAACTGGAATAACTAAGGAAATTATTCCTGTATAATCCGTTTCATTAAAAGTTCCATTATTTAACGTAAAATTTAAGGCTAGCTCAGCATCTACATTTTGTTCTGTAGTGAAGAGTATCTCAATCTGAGCCCCTTCATTATACTGTGTTTCCGCAATTGAGATATTAACACCATTTAAAACTATACCTGTACCGTCATTAAGCTGACGTGGTGTTGGTGTTGCCACAAAATAGGATCCATCATTAGCACGCTGAATAGACTCAGTATCCTTATTGCCGTTCAAACCTTCATTTATCTGTTCAGCAAGCCCCAAAAGTGCCATAAGATCTGTATCATCAGCATCATTAGTATCATACATTAAGGCGTCAATTAAATTATTGGTAGTGGCTAGTGTTCCTTCCGGGAAATCTAAAGAACTGCCTGTGTAAATTGCCACCGCATCAGGTCCGTTTTGTATAACAGCTGGAGAGATCAATAGTTGTGGAACAGGAGCAACATCATTGCTGCCAATCAATAAAAGTCCATTTACATCAGTAGAATAACCGTTTAGGTCTATAGTAAAATAACTAGAATTTCCACCAGATTCTGAACCGTTGAATAAAACGATCACAAAGTTGTCCAATGAATAATTTGGTGTGTCTGATTTTAATTCAATAAATTCTTGTGTATCTGTGCTAGGGGTATCTGTGTCTAACTCGTTTATTACGATTTGACTAGTCACAAATTGACTCATTAAAAATAAAAAACCCAGCGAATACGTCTTTTTCATTGATCATCTTTTCGCAAAGATATATAAGCTATTTGTATTTTGCAGATTTCTTTAATCAATAAACTAAGTTATTTAGGTTTAAAGATGATCATACTCTGAAAGCCCTTTGGTAAACTTTTCCGGATTCTCAGCTAAATGATAACGAGGGTCATCAATATCTTCTTCAATCACCTGATGAAAATGTGGATTCGATTTATAAAGTAATACTTTACAATCTTCACTAAGGTGCTTTAATTTGACGGATTTACCTTCAGCTTCATATCTATTTACCAAGTTAAAAATGGCTTCAATTGCCGAATGATCACTAACTCTAGATTCAATAAAATCAATTTCTACTTTTTCTGGATCACTTTTAACATCAAATTTTTCATTAAATGCCGCGATCGAGCCAAAAAATAACGGTCCCCAAATTTCGTATACCTTAGTACCATCCTCTTTCATACGTTTTCTAGCCCTAATACGCTTGGCGTTTTCCCATGAAAATACCAAAGCACTAACTATTACACCGGCAATAACGGCTATTGCAAGGTCAAAAATAACGGTTAAAGCAGATACTAAAATCAGTACAAAAAGATCTGTAAATGGAATTTTATTCAAGATCCTAAAACTACTCCAGGCGAAGGTGCCAATAACAACCATAAACATTACACCAACTAATGCCGCAATTGGAACTTGCTCAATCAATCCAGAAGCGAATAAAATAAATGCCAATAATGTTAAGGCTGCTACAATACCGGACAGTCTACCTCTACCACCAGATTTGATATTAATAATAGATTGACCAATCATAGCACAACCACCCATTCCGCCAAAGAGTCCGGTTACAATATTTGCACTACCCTGAGCTAAACATTCCCGGTTTGAATTCCCCCTTGTTTCCGTTAATTCATCTATAAGATTCAAGGTCATCAATGATTCTATTAAACCAATAGCCGCCAAGATCAGAGCATAAGGACCAATAAATTTTATCGTTTCCCAATTAAATGGCACTTTATTAAAAATATCAAATTGGAAGGATGGTAATCCTCCCTTTAAACCTTCTCCTCCACCCTCTTTTATAAAGCTGCCTACCGTTGCAACATCCAATTTTGCAAAAATAACAATCGCAGAAACAACAAATATGGCTAGTAAGGCTTCTGGAATTTTTTTCGTGATCTTTGGCAATCCTAACATGATAGCCATTGTTAAACCGACTAATCCGAGCATGGTCCATAGTTGTATTCCCTGCATCCATTGCATTTCATCGTTAACAACCTCTTTAAACATCCCCAACTGTGATAAAAAAATCACAATGGCCAAACCATTCACAAAACCCATCATTACAGGGTGTGGTATCAAACGTATAAACTTACCCAGTTTAAAAACGCCTGCCATCATTTGTATCACACCCATTAAAATAACGGTTGCAAATAAATAATACAAGCCAAGACTTTCACTTTCCGCACCAAGTGCATTCCCTTCAGCCACCAAACTCACCATCACAACAGCCAAGGCCCCGGTGGCACCACTGATCATACCCGGTCTTCCACCAAAAATGGCAGTAATTATACCAATCATAAAAGCTGCATATAAACCAACCAATGGATCTACACCTGCCACAAAAGCAAACGCAACAGCTTCTGGCACTAAGGCTAACGCGACTGTTAATCCACTTAATATGTCATCTTTGGCACTTGCAGCACGTTTGGTAATAAATTCTCTCATGGTATTTTTTTGAAGCGGCAAACATACAGTTAAAATATGGAAGCACAAGGAGTTATTATTATAATTTCATTAAGTTTGAACACTAAAACGTTTGAGATGAAAAAAATTTTTATAGTTCTAATTTTATTGATTTCATGTAACACAAAAAATGAAAAATCTCAATACGATTTTGAAACACGTTTCGAAATATCTGAAGGCAAAGAAACACCTACTTACGAACAAACTATTTTCTATTTTACCAATTTAGCAAAAGCCTATCCTGAAATATCTATGAAGGCCATTGGAGAAACAGACGCCGGCCAACCGTTGCATATCGTAACATATAATTCCGACAAGGATTTTGATTTTGAAAATATCAGAAAAGACAAACGCATTATCTTAATCAATAATGGAATTCATCCCGGAGAAAGTGACGGTATTGATGCAACTATGATGTTATTTAGAGACTTAGTATCTGGGAAAATAGTACCCCCAAAAAAAACAGTTTTAGTAACTATCCCAATATATAATATTGGGGGAAGTTTAAACAGAAACTCAACCTCAAGAGCCAACCAAAACGGTCCTTTAGAATACGGTTTTAGAGGAAATGCACGTAATTATGATTTGAACAGGGATTTCATTAAGTGTGACACAAAAAATGCCAAAGCATTTGCAGAAGTATTCCATATGGTTCAACCGGATGTTTTTTTAGATAATCATGTCAGTAATGGTGCCGATTATCAATACACATTGACACATTTATTCACCCAGCATAATAAACTTGGAGGATCATTAGGTGAATATCTTCAAAATGTATTGACACCATCTTTAGAAAAAAATTTGGCATCAAAAAATTGGGACATTACTCCTTTTGTAAATGTTTATAATAAAGTACCGGAAAAGGGCTTTAGTCAATTTTTGGATTTACCGAGATATTCAACTGGTTATACCAGTCTATTCAACACTCTTGGAATGATGGTAGAAACTCACATGCTTAAGCCATACAAACAAAGGGTTGAAGGTAATTACGAATTCATGAAAAGCATGATTGAAATTGTTGAAACCGATTCGGAAAAAATTAAATTATTACGAAAAGACATTTACAAGACTATTCTCAAAAAGAAAACATATCCCTTAAAATGGATCGTCGACTCCACCAAAACCACCACTATAAATTTTAAAGGGTTTGAAGGTGAAATAATATCGAGTGATTTAACCGGCGCTCAACGCTTAAAATATGATAGAACCAAACCATTTTCTAAAGATGTTATTTATCAAAATTATTTTAAGCCTTCCCTAGAAGTTTCTATTCCAAAGGCTTATATAATCCCTCAAGGGTGGCATAATATAATAGATCTTTTAGAATTGAATCAAGTTGCCATGACTCAATTTGAAAATGATACAACGATAGCTGTTGAAGCCTATAAAATTGATAATTATAAAACTCGAAACATGCCTTACGAAGGTCATTACCCTCATTACAATACACATGTAGTTTCTAACATTAAAAACGTCACCTTTAGAAAAGGAGATTATGTAATTAATACTGAACAAAATGCACTTCGTTATTTGTTAGAAACACTTGAACCGGAGGCACCGGATTCGTTTTTTAATTGGAATTTCTTAGATGCTATCTTACAGCAAAAAGAACATTTTTCGCCATATGTATGGGAAGATAATGCTATAGAATTATTAGATAATAATCCTGATTTAAAAGCAGAATTTGAAAGCAAAAAGAAAACAGATAAAGCTTTTGCAAATAATTGGTATGCACAATTAAATTGGATTTACAAACAGAGTGATCATTACGAAAAAGCGCATTTACAATATCCTGTGTATAGGATCAAATAAAAAACTCCGCTTAAAGCGGAGTTCAATTCTTATATTTTACTATTATCAATCTTTAATAACCTTAAAAGAACCCATTTTTTCATCAACAAAAGCTCTTACCAGATAAGTTCCCGAAGGTAATACTGTCAGATCTAATTCAGCATTCAAATTGTGAGGATTCATATTTTTTACTTCTTGGCCAAAAATATTATAAACACTAACACTAGAAATATTTTCTCTAGCATTCATCCTCAACTTGTCTTTTACCGGATTAGGATAATAATTAAAGCCTACTAATTGCAGATCTTCTATACCGGCAGTATCACCAGTTCCCTTAACATTCATAACTATATGAATATCGGGTCTTCCTTGTGAAGCAAAAGTTACCGGGCTTGGTAGACTACAAGCAGGAGCCTTCAAATATGCTGGCCTGATTTCTCCATCAGAATTCGAACCTATCTGAAAGGACACCTCACCGTTACCTCCATCAGCTACTACATCAGATTCTATAGATACAGAAACAACAAATTCATTACCAGATAGTATTGTAGCTGTAATAGGCGTACTATGCATCTGTAGGTGTTGATTCGTAATCATTTCTGTTACTTC
>CAZJCZ010000025.1:5517-20307 GCA_964544575.1 uncultured Flavobacteriaceae bacterium
TAATAGGCGTACTATGCATCTGTAGGTGTTGATTCGTAATCATTTCTGTTACTTCAGACAATAATGTCAAATTTCCTGTTGGGAAAGTGCTATCGGTAGCGTAGATACTAACTTTCACGGGATAACCTTCTGTCGGAGCTCCTGACATAATTTCAATACCATAATCAACTGAAGTGATGTCATAATCACCGGTAATTCCAAAATCCGATAAAATAAAGGATCTGTAAAAAGTATTATCACTTACCACATCAAATTGTTGCTCACACGCTACAGAATTTAAATCTACAATATTTTCCGTCGTAGAGTATTTAAGCGTCTGTGATATAGATGTTTGAATACATAATAATACAATAATAAGGGGAGTAATTTTTTTCATAAGCAATTTAATTTAAAATTAATTATTCAATTTGTTATTAAAACACAGTATAATAAAACAACTTGAATAGATTTATTTCTCTTTTTCTTTTTCAATTTCATTACAAATTTAAACATAAAAATTTAATGTTGGCAAAAGTATTTACTAACACCTTTGTTAAATTTTGTTTAGAAATCCATTCAACTTTGGTAATACCTTCCTCAAATTGTGGTGACAATTCTCCTTGAAAATCAGAATGCATTAAGAACCAATAACTAATTTTAAATATATATTGATTGTTGATTTTATAGATATGGTATGTTTTACCAATCAATTTATCCAATTTTAATTGTTTAATACTACACTCCTCTTCAACTTCTCTTAATGCGGCTTCTTTTATACTTTCATTCTTTTCAATTTTACCTTTGGGTAAATCCCATAAACCATTTCGAAAAATGAACAATAGTTCATCTTTTGAATTTTTAACTACACCACCAGCAGCCTCGATAATTCTAAACCTTTTGGTAAATTTTTTAAAAAGTAGCTGAATATTATCATCGTATAAAAATAGATCATTGATTTCATTTGATTCCAATCTGTAAATAGACGCCTGTAAATCGACATCATCAAACTTAAAAAAATTGTTTTCATCGGTGTGCGCTAAACTATCTGTTAAATAAATAGGATTATTATTTATAAAAACTGTAATCATTTCTTCTTAAAAATTAATTTATGTAGTTTTGCTGCCATGATTTTCGACAAAAATATTGCCAAAAAAACAGCAGAATTATTATTGCAAATTAAAGCAATAAAATTAAACCCTGATAATCCCTTTACATGGGCATCCGGATGGAGTTCTCCTATTTACTGTGATAACAGAATAACACTTTCATACGTGGCAATCAGGAATTATTTACGCCAAAATTTAGCAAAAATAGTTGAAGAAAAATATGGCAAACCTGATGTTATTGCAGGTGTTGCAACTGGCGCCATTGCTATAGGGGTCTTGATTGCTGAAGAACTTGGCATTCCCTTTGTTTATGTTAGGCCTGAACCAAAAAAGCATGGACGTCAAAATCAAATTGAAGGATATATTGAAAAAGGACAAAACGTTGTAATTATTGAAGATCTAATAAGTACCGGAAAAAGTAGCTTAAATGCTGTTAAAGCCCTTAACGAGCAGGATGTGAAAGTAAAAGGAATGGTGGCAATATTTTCTTATGGTTTTGAATTTGCTGCCAAAAATTTTAAAGATGCCAATGTCGAATTAACAACGTTGAGTGATTACAATCATTTATTAGAACAAGCCATAGAAACTAATTACATAGCTCAAAAGGATTTAAAGACTTTAGAAAACTGGAGGATTAACCCGGCTAAATGGTCTTAAATAACGGGTAAAAAAGTAAGGAATGAATTTAGAAAGCACAAAAATAACCAGCCAAAAATCTGATGTTGAATTATTTGATTTTTTATCAGATCTTAAGAATTTTGAGAAATTAATGCCCGAGAATACAGATAAATTCGAAGTGCAAGATGATTCTTTTTTATTCGCCTTAAAAGGTATGCCTGAAATTAGATTAAAGTTACAAGAAAAAATACCTAGCAATAAATTAGTATTAGGTTCAACCAGTGATAAATTTCCTTTTACTTTAACGGGAAATATTACAAAAGTTGATGATAAGTCTAGTGAGGTACAGTTGTTCTTTGATGGTAGCTTCAATCCTATGGTTGCCATGATGATCAAAAATCCGCTACAAAAATTTATCAATACTCTAATTGAGAATATTGAAAAGCTTTAAGTAAACTTTATTTCTTTAAAGGCAAATTCTCGTACAGATTCGTTTTCTAGTTCAACCTGTAATTTACCTTCATTACCAACACCAATAATTTTTCCTAAAAAAGTATTATTGTCACTGTCAATAAACATGGATGGGATAGCCTTTTTATACAATACATCTTCATACATCTGTTTAATTTCAAGAAACTTCTTTTGCTTGATCAAAACAAATTGATATTGAATCTCCAATAATATCTTGTCTAACAGTTCATCTTTATCAATGGTCTTCTTTAAAACATTTTTCAGAGATGTTGCATTTGTAAGATCTTTAGGAAAATGTACTTGATTAACGTTCAAACCTATTCCTATAATCGCATATTTAACAGTATCATTTTTAATTAAATTTTCAATCAAAATTCCACTAACTTTATGGTTAGCTGACAAAATGTCGTTTGGCCATTTGACCGATAATTTTTTAGGAATATAATATTTTAAAACACTATATAATGCTATTGAAATACTGTAATTTAAATAATATTGATGATTAACTTTTAGATGATCCAATTTAACTAAAATGCTGAATGTTAAATTTTTACCTCTGTCAGAAAACCAGCTATTATCTAATTGACCTTTACCATTTTTCTGGTATTCAGCTACTACAACTGTCCAGTTTTTTACATCATTTTCTTTTATCAAATCCTTTAAATAAGAATTTGTAGAATCTATGGCATCAAGTTTGAGTATCTTCATATATTAATGCAAATATAGCACTTCAATAATGATAAAAAGTAATACATTTGCACCAAAACTTAAAGGTATTTAATGACTAAACAAAAGGGGAATGCTGATCAGTTAATTACTGAGATTATTAAAGGAATAGAAGGAGTTAAAGGACAAAAAATTAGTATTTTAGATTTAAGAGAACTTGAAAATACGGTATGTGAATATTTTATTGTTTGTGAAGGAACTTCTAACACACAAATTAATGCAATTTCCGGTTCAGTTCAAAAGACAGTTAGCAAAGCAATACAAGATAAACCTTGGCATATTGAAGGAGAAGGTAATGCTGAATGGATTTTATTAGACTACGTAAATGTAGTAGTTCATATTTTCCAAAAACATATTAGAGAGTATTATGATATAGAAAGCTTATGGGGTGATGCGAAAATTACCAACATACAAGCAAGTGAAGCAGTATAACGATTATAGAAAAGATAGATGAGTACAGATAAAAAAAATAATAAACCACTAAGTGAATTCAAGTTTAAGTTCAATTTTTATTGGATTTACGGAATTTTGTTTGCATTAATAATTGGCTATCAGTTTTTTAGTAGTTCAGATTTAGGTACCAGTAAATTATCTAATAATGAATTTAAAGAAATTCTTAAAGATAATGATATAGATAAAATTCTAATCGTTAATGACGATTATGCGCACGTTTTTATAAAAGATGAAGCGTTAACAAAAGAAAAGCATAGCGCTAAAACCAAAAGTCCTCTTTATAATAAAAACAATCCACTGTACATATATGATTTTGGAGATTTACAAAACTTCGAGAACGAATTAAAAACAGAAAAAACTGCCTTTGATCTTGATTTCGATAAAGATAATGCAAAGCAAACCAGTATATGGGATGGTATTTTTATGTGGCTTCCTTTTATATTTATAATTGCTATTTGGATCTTTATCATGAGACGTATGTCTGGTGGTGGTGCCGGAGGTGGGGCTGGAGGACAAATTTTTAATATCGGAAAATCTAAAGCAAAATTATTTGATCAAGATCAAAAAGTACAAACATCATTTAAAGATGTTGCCGGTTTAGAAGGTGCAAAAGAAGAAATACAGGAAATAGTTGATTTTCTAAAAAACCCAGGAAAATACACAAAGTTGGGTGGTAAAATTCCTAAAGGAGCTCTATTAGTGGGCCCTCCGGGAACGGGTAAAACTTTACTTGCAAAAGCGGTAGCTGGAGAGGCTAAAGTACCTTTCTTTTCATTATCTGGTTCTGACTTTGTTGAGATGTTTGTAGGTGTAGGTGCTTCACGTGTGCGGGATCTGTTTAAACAAGCAGCGTCAAAATCTCCATCAATCATATTTATTGATGAGATTGATGCCATAGGTAGATCACGGGGAAGAAACAATATTACTGGAGGCAATGACGAACGTGAAAATACGTTGAATCAATTACTTACTGAAATGGATGGCTTTGCTACAGATGCTAATGTTATTGTTATAGCAGCCACCAACCGCGCAGATGTGTTGGATAAAGCTTTGATGCGTGCAGGAAGATTTGATAGACAAATTTATGTTGACTTACCTGATAAAAATGAGAGAAAAGAGATCTTTGAAGTTCATATCAGACCACTAAAACTTTCAAAAGACGTTGATATTGAATTTTTATCTAAACAAACACCAGGATTTTCAGGTGCCGATATTGCTAACGTATGTAATGAAGCTGCCCTAATAGCCGCTAGAAAAAATAAAAAAGCAGTATTCCATCAAGACTTTTTAGATGCTGTTGATAGAATTGTAGGAGGATTAGAAAAGAAAAATAAGATCATTACCCAAAAAGAAAAGAAAACAATTGCTTATCATGAAGCTGGACATGCTACTGTAAGCTGGATGTTAGAACATGCTGCCCCGTTGGTAAAAGTAACTATTGTACCACGTGGAATGTCACTTGGTGCGGCCTGGTATTTACCAGAAGAAAGAATGATAGTTCAAACAGATCAAATGCTTGATGAGATGTGCGCAGCTTTAGGAGGAAGAGCAGCCGAAAAAATTATATTTAATAAAATTTCTACAGGAGCTTTAAGTGATTTAGAAAAAATTACTAAGCAAGCGCGTGCAATGATCACGGTTTATGGTCTAAATGATAAATTAGGAAATATAACCTATTACGATTCTTCAGCCCAATCTGATTATAATTTCTCAAAACCTTATAGTGAAGAGACTGCACAACTTATTGATAAAGAAATTTCTGTTCTTATAGAAACACAGTATGAACGGGCCCTCAAAATCCTTAAAAAGCATAAAAAGGAATTAACTGTCTTAGCTGAATTGCTGCTTGATAAAGAAGTGATTTTTAGTGATGACCTTGTTAAAATTTTTGGTGAAAGGCCATTTGTTAAAGAACCTTTGGCTGTTAAAAAAAAGGTAAAAACTGAAACAAAAACTGCGTCTAAGCCGAAAAAAACAAATCCTAAGGCCCAAAAAGATGTGAACAATGAGGGCGAGATTTCAACAGAATTCGCTTAATTTTTTTTAATTATTTACTTTTGAGAAACCTCATAGTAAAATGAATTTCTTAAAAAAACTATTTAAGCAAAAGGAAGCTCCTCATGATTCTACAGATACGGTAGAGCAAGTAATACCCAACCTCCCTTTAGACGATAATTTTGTACAAAATTTTATTCAAAAAGGGGGTAAGTTTTTATATTGTGCACATCAAGAAGAAGTAAATCAAAATCTCTTAAATATTATTGATGAAAACCAATGGGAAAAAGTTGTTTGCGTTAATGATGATTTAAAAAAGATATTGACCATTATTGATACTGAAAGCACCTCAGATATTAATAACGATTACCCTTTTCTTACGTTTTGTGAGCATTTAATTTCTGATGAAGGCAGCATTATGTTTTCATCTGACCAGGTACATGAAAAAAAGATTCTTGATCTACCAGAACATTTTATTGTCTTTGCTAAAACAAGCCAGTTAGTCAGAAATAAAAGCGAAGCTTTAATGGGGCTAAGAAAAACTTACAAAAAAAGCTTTCCGACCAATATAAGTTCTATTAAAAGTTACGTGCCCGAAAGAGTGGATGAAGATTTTTTAAACTACGGCAATAATAATGCAAAAAGCCTATATTTGCTATTATTAGAAGATTTATAAAATGCGAGAACTTCTTGTAAGAGCACTTTCTGGTCTTGTTTATACAAGTGCCATTATTGGTTCTACTTTGTATTCGAAAGAATCCTTTTACTTAATTTTTTATCTATTAATGATATTATGCTTATTTGAGTTTAAAAACCTCATCAAGTTGAGCTATAAATGGACCTTTTTAGTGGCAACACTTATCTATTTTAGGTTTTCAAATTTACCTATGTTAGATTTTAAATATTTTCACTTCTTTTTAATAGTGAGCGTATTTGTACCTTTTATTTATCAGGTGCTCAAACCTAAGGTCAATTTGACATCCAGCAAACTGGGTCATTATTTATTGGCACTAGTATATATCTCGATACCATTTACACTCTTAGTGCAAATTCCGTTTATCAACAATAGTTATCATCCTAATGTAATTATTGGTTTTTTTATTTTAATCTGGATTAACGACTCTTTTGCTTATTTAGTGGGCAGCACATTGGGTAAAACAAAATTATATGAAAAAATTTCACCTAATAAAACCATAGAAGGCGCTTTTGGCGGGCTCCTGGCAGCAATAATCGCCGCTTATTTTATTTCTATATATTTCACTTCACTTTCTTATCTCAATTGGACTATAATTGCTTTAATAACCGTGATCTTTGGCGTTTTGGGAGATTTAATGGAATCAAAATTTAAAAGAGAGGCCGGTGTAAAAGACAGCGGTAATTTAATTCCTGGACATGGTGGATTTTTAGACAGATTAGATAGTGTTATTTTTGCTGCACCTTTTGTTTACGTATATTTACATATAATTTAACATGCCATTTTCCTCATTTTAATATTTATAAAATTCATTTAGTGTTTATTAATAAATCATAGTAAGAATTATAATTTAAATTAATGTTTCATAAAGAAGGATATAAAATCATAATTGGTTCAATGCTTATTTTAGTTGTGCTGATTTTCTTGACCGATGCTATTATAGCTATCGAATGGTTAAGAAAATTGGTCATGATCATTTTACTGATTTTTTACGTATTGATTTTGCAGTTTTTTAGAAATCCCAATCGTTTTACAGTCGAAAATCTCAATCAAATTATAGCTCCAGCTGATGGTAAAGTTGTAGTAATTGAGGAAGTTTTTGAAAAAGAATTTTTTAAAGACAAACGCAGGCAAATATCAATTTTTATGTCTCCACTGAACGTACATGTAACCCGATATCCTATAAGTGGAAAAGTAATTTTCAGTAAATATCATCCCGGAAAGTATTTGGTTGCGTGGCATCCTAAATCATCTGAAGAAAATGAAAGAACAAGCATTGTTATAGAAAACAAAACTGTTGGTAAAATTTTATATAGACAAATAGCAGGTGCAGTAGCCAGACGAATTGTTAATTATGCCTCAGAGAACGAAACCGTAAATCAAGGTGAAGATGCCGGTTTTATAAAGTTTGGTTCTAGACTTGATATTTTTTTACCTTTGGATATGAAAGTAAATGTTTCTCTTAATGATAAAGCAACAGGTGGCGAAACTGTAATTGCGGAATATGATGACAAAGCTTGATAAGAGATTTGATAAAGCCTTTGAAATAGCTTCAGCTATGACTCAAAAACTTCCTCCTGATATTATGCTTCAATTTTATGCTTATTATAAGCAAGCAACCAAAGGTGGAGGATATACAACCCCTTCTGGCGAAAATTCATTACGAAATGCCTTTAAATTGAACGCCTGGTTTCAATTGAAGGATCTAAATGAAGATGATGCCAAAAAAGAATATATAAAATTAGTAGAAAAATTAACACATAAAAAAATCACATAAGATGAATATTTCAAAAAAGATCTCTTTTATTACCTTCGCGCTGCTATGCTGTATAGCACTTGTTTCTTGTAAAAAAGAAGTCAAAAAAGAATCGGCACAGTTTTCAATAGAATCGAAAACAATCACTGTTAATTGGATTGGATATAAAACAACTGATAAAGTTGCTGTCAAAGGGCAATTTAAGGAAATAAACATAAGGAACATTAAGAGTGAGATGACTGCATTAGAAGCTTTAAATGGAGCTGAATTCAGCATTCCTATAAGTAGTTTATTTACTGATGAACCTGTAAGAGATTCAAAACTCAAACAATTATTCTTTGGCGTAATGGATAATACGTTGTCATTATCAGGGACATTGAATTTGGATAATGATGGTACTGGCAGTATTGATCTATTAATGAATGGGGTTCAGCAAAAAATTCCTATCACTTACATAATAAGCGGGCAGTTGGTAGAATTAGAGGGAACTATGAATTTAAACGATTGGAATGGTCAAACAGCATTAGCTTCGATAAATGAGGCTTGTTTTGATCTGCACAAAGGCCCGGACGGTATCAGTAAAACCTGGAGCGAAGTAGCCATTAGTGCAGCGATTTATTTAAAGAAAAAGTAATTGTCCAACAGTATAAAGCGTTTAAATACAAGACATTTATACGATTGTAATGAGTAATTCAAATAAATATAGAAATTAAATAAAAAGATCACGAAACATGAAAGTAAACGCATATGCGGCCATAGAGCAAAAAGGAAAATTAACACCTTTCACATACGAATTAGGAAAGTTAGGATCTGAACAAGTAGATATTAAAGTGTCGTATTGTGGTATTTGTCATTCTGATTTGAGTATGATAAATAATGACTGGGGAATGACACAATATCCAATTGTTCCTGGCCACGAAATTGTTGGTGAAGTTATAGCTGCTGGTGAAGCCGTAAAAAATGTAAAAATTGGAGATAAAGTTGGACTAGGTTGGTTTTCAGCATCATGCATGAGTTGTCAAGAGTGTATGGATGGGTCACATCACCTTTGTTCTCATAATGAAGCGACAATTGTAGGAAGACATGGTGGTTTTGCCGACTTTGTTCGTGGACATTGGTCGTGGGCAATTCCACTCCCAGAAGCGATTGATATGAGCAAAGCAGGCCCATTACTTTGTGGTGGAATTACTGTTTTTAATCCAATCATATTGGCTGGTGTGAAACCTACAGATACTGTTGGTGTCATAGGAATTGGCGGATTAGGACATATGGCTCTTAAATTCTTAAAACATTGGGGTTGTGAAGTGATAGCTTTTAGCTCTAATCCGAATAAAAAAGAGCAAATTTTGGAGATGGGAGCAAATCAAGTAATCAATTCAAAATCTCCTGAAGAATTAGAAAGTATTACTGGAAAACTAAATTTTATCCTAAATACAACTAATGTTTCCTTAGATTGGAATTCTTATTTGACCACGTTGGCTCCAAAAGGAAAACTTCATACGGTAGGAGCGGTTTTGGAACCGATGGCTATACCTGCTTTCAGTTTAATTGGTGGCGAAAAATCTGTTGGCGGAAGCCCTTTAGGCAGTCCTGCATTAACTAAAACTATGCTCGATTTTTGTGTAAGACACAATATTTATCCTACAGTAGAAGAATTTCCTTTAGAAAAAGTTAATGAAGCTATTGAACATCTCGAAGAAGGTAATGCTCGATTTAGGATAGTACTAAAAAATTAATAACTATTTACAATAACAAGTTTAAATAATAGCGACTTTAGTTTTAATTCAAGTCGCTATTATTTGTAATTTACATTCCTAAGGGTAGTTGTTAAAATTCACTCCAACTCATACACGAATGGATACTATCCTTCTGGTTCAAGTATATTTCGCGAGCAATTAGAGCGATCAAAGGAGAAATAAATCAAATAATAATTGTTAATACAGTTCACAAGAAAGAGTAAAACTGATGTCGAATACTCACGAGTTAAACTATTGTATTTACAACAGCCCTTAAAGCTCATTCGACCATTCTACCTCAAACTACTTAAACTTGTTTTTAGAGTTTCAATTTTTGCCAAGGCATCTGCCTCTTTTTTCTTTTCGCTGGCAACAACTTGTTCTGGTGCACCACTTACAAAACGTTCATTAGATAATTTCTTTTGAACTGACTTTAAAAAGCCTTCAGTATAATTTAATTCTTCTGTCAATTTTTTAATCTCTTCTTCAACATTAATCGCACCAGCAATAGGGATAAAATATTCGTTCGATTTTACTCTAAAGGTTAAGGCACCTTCTAAGGCGACATCAATATAATTCAGCGAATCTAAATTTCCCAATTTTTTAATGATATCGTCAAAAGTGTCGCTTACATTATCATTATTTAAAACGGAAAAAGAAATTGTTTCTTTAAATGAAATATTCTTTTCTTTTCTAATTGAACGGATACCTGATATAACTTCTGATGCAAAGACAAAATCTTTTATTAAGTCTTGATCAAAAGTTTCTTTGTCAGGCCATTTCGCCACAATTAACGCCTGTTCTGGTGTTCTATCTTCTATATATTGCCAAATTTCTTCCGTTAAAAATGGCATAAACGGATGTAATATTTTTAAATTATTTTCAAAAATAGAAATCATACTTTGGTAGGTTTTAGCATCCATTGGTTGTCCAAAACCCGGTTTTACCATTTCCAATAGCCACGAACAAAAATCGTCCCAAACCAATTTATAAGTAGTCATCAAGGCATCAGACAACCTGTATTTGCCAAAATGATCTTCAATTTCGGTCAATGCATTTTGAAAATTAGCTTCATACCATTTAATGGCAACCACAGATGAATTTGGTTGTTCAATTGATTCATCCACTTGCCAACCAGTTACCAATCTAAATGCATTCCAAATTTTATTTGAAAACGCCTTTCCTTGTTGACAATATTTTTCGTCAAACATCAAATCATTACCCGCCGGTGAGCTCAGTAACATCCCTACCCTTACACCATCTGCACCGTATTTTTCAATCAATTCTAAAGGCTCGGGTGAATTACCTAAAGATTTTGACATTTTACGACGCAACTTATCTCTTACAATACCAGTTAAATATACATTGTTGAAGGGTTTTTCATTTCTATATTCATAACCAGCAATGATCATGCGTGCAACCCAGAAAAACAATATTTCAGGTGCTGTAACCAAATCATTAGTTGGGTAGTAATACTGAATTTCTGAATTATCAGGTTCCAGAATTCCATTGAAAACACTCATTGGCCATAACCATGATGAAAACCAGGTATCCAAGACATCCTCATCCTGTTTTAAATCTTCAATTGTAAGTTTTGAATTTTGAGATTTTACTTTTGTAAGTTCAAAAGCATCTTCCCTACTCTCTGCTACGACAAAATCGTTTTCTCCATCCCCATAATAATAGGCAGGTATTTGTTGACCCCACCGCAATTGACGTGAAATATTCCAATCGCGTATATTTTCCATCCAATGCCTATAGGTATTGATAAACTTTGCAGGAACCAGATTAACTTCTTTATTATTAACGGCATCCAACGCTGGCTGAGCCAAGTCTTTCATTTTTAAAAACCATTGGTCTGACAAGCGAGGTTCAATTATGGCTTTAGTACGCTCACTAGTTCCTACTTTATTGATATATTTTTCTGTCTTTACTATATATCCCTTTTCTTTAAGCTCTTTATAAATTTCTTCGCGAACAATAAATCTATCTTTTCCTTCATAATGCAATCCAAAACTATTCAATGTAGCATCATCATTAAAAATATCGATAACCTCAAGATCATGTTTCTCTCCTAATGTCTTATCATTTTCGTCATGTGCAGGAGTAACCTTTAAACAACCTGTACCGAACTCTACATCAACATACTCATCTTCAATGATAGGAATTACTCGATTGCACAATGGTACAATCGCCTTCTTGCCTTTTAGATGCGTAAAACGCTCGTCATTTGGATTAATGCAGATGGCAGTATCGCCTAAAATTGTTTCAGGACGTGTTGTAGCAATGGTTACCTTTTCTTTACTTCCCTCAATATTGTATTGTAAATAATACAATAATCCTTGTTGTTCTTCATAGATCACCTCTTCATCAGAAAGGGTAGTTTGCGCTTCAGGATCCCAATTAACCATTCTGTAACCTCTATAGATCAATCCTTTATTATACAGGTCAACAAACACTTTAATTACAGAAGAAGACATATCATCATCCATGGTGAATTTGGTCCGTTTCCAATCACATGAACAACCCAATTTTTTAAGTTGCTCCAATATTATACCGCCATGTTTATGTGTCCAATCCCAGGCATGCTCTAAAAATTCTTTACGCGTTAGATCGTTTTTGTCTATTCCTTGTTCTTTTAATTTGGCCACAACCTTAGCTTCAGTAGCAATGGAAGCATGGTCAGTCCCAGGAACCCAGCATGCATTTTTTCCCTGCAAACGAGCATGACGTATTAATACATCTTGGATAGTATTATTCAGCATGTGACCCATGTGTAATACTCCTGTTACATTCGGCGGTGGAATTACAATAGTATAAGGCTCTCTTTCATCTGGCTCTGAATGAAAATAACCGTGTTTCATCCAGTAGTCATACCACTTACTCTCAATCTGGCTTGCATCATATTTTGATGGAATCTTCATACTTTGGAATAGTTTTTGAAAATAGTTTGCAAAGTTACAATTATATGCAATATGGTAAAATTTTGCTCGTTATAATTTTGTAACTCAAAATTATTATCTTTACAGCATTAAAATTTATTATAAAAATGAAAAAATTTGCACTTATTTTATTTATGGGATTATTAGCTTTTTCAGGGAATTCGCAAGAAAAAGTTGATGATAAAAAGGTTGATGATAACACTCCAATCTTCAAATTTGAATCTGAGGTTGTTAATTATGGTGATATTGCCAGAAATTCTGACGGGGTTAAAGTTTTAAAATTCACTAACGTTGGTAAATCTCCAATAATCATTGCAAACGTTAAGGGAAGTTGCGGATGTACAGTCCCAACAAGTCCAAAAGGGCCAATAATGCCTGGTGACGAAGGAGAAATTCAAATTAAATATGCAACAAACCGAATAGGTCCTTTTTCTAAAACAGTAACAATAACTTCAAATGCTGTAAGATCTAACATAGTGATTCCTGTAAAAGGCAAAGTTCTAAACGATGAAGATAGCCAACTCTTATTAAAAAAATTGAAGACGGTAGTTTCAGATCAATAAAAACAAAAGAGCCTTTTAAAAGGCTCTTTTGTTTTATATAACATTTTCTAATCTAAATGAATATGTTAAAACTTTGCCACCTCTATCTATTAGTAAATTAATACGTTTACCTGGTTTTGTTGAAAAAATATTAATGATCTCTCCCAAATTGTAATTATAAGCAGGCCTTCCATTTAATTGTAAAATAATATCATTTTTAAGTAGTCCTGCCTTATAAGCGGGAGAACCTTTTCTAATTTGAATAACTTGAAAGGATTGTTTAAATGCATAAACGTACCTGTATACTAATTCAATTGTCGTTGCTTCAGATGGAATTGGTATCGCTACTGATTTAGGTTTGACCTTTTCTCTGATGAGCATATTTCCACTATAAACGATCTCAATTCCGCTCATATTATATAAAAATGGATCTTTATAAAATTTTGATCTTTTTACAAAGGTTATTTTTTTATGAGGATAATCAATAACAATTCTAAACCTCTTTAATATTTCAGAGGCCAAACTACCATTTCGCTCCTTAAAATTATATGCTTTTTCAACTGAACTGAAATCAGGATAAGCCACGTTGGCATCATAAAAGAAATATTCACCTATTTTTATTTTATCAATTTTACCCCGTTTACCATAAATACTCCCACTCAATCCTTTGCCTAAATAATCATCAAAGTTTTTTTCCGGAATGGTAATTTTATCATTTGATTTATCAAATAACCATAGAGCATCACCTCCACCTGAATCGATCAATAACTTAACTTCAAATTGTTCATCATTTTTAGATTGAATAGCAATATTTATATATGGTTTCTCCCTATAAAACTCTAAGTCAAAAGCTTGACACTTTTTACATCTTTTATAAATATAACTTTCGGGTTTATAAAATTTTATTCTTTTAGTGGAATAATTTATATCAACTACAAAATCTCGAAAGAGATCGCCACCAATTATTCCATTAATATTTATTCCCATATGAGACGACAACTCAAATTCTTTCCCTGGAATAAGGTATATCATATGGTTACCATTGACAACTTTTCCAATTTTAAAGTAGTTATTAGAAGATCTTATAGCATCAATATAACCACCTTCTCCTAAGCCTCTCAGGCGTACTTTTTCTGTATTCCTAAGTTTTAAAGAGTCTTCAACACTTAGATTAAACATAATTGAATTTGCAACTCCTGTATCTACTAAGAAATTTAATTCATTGCCATTTACTTCAATGGGGAGTATTATTAAATTATTAATTAATTTAAATGACAAAGTATGGCTTTTTTCATCTTGATACAATCTGAATTTATCTTGAGCAAAAATGCTAGTAATCACAAATAAAAAACTAAGAAGAATTAATACTTTATTTTTATATGGCATACATTAAAATTACTTTCCTTTAAATTTATGAAAACTTTAAAGGCGATTAAAATATTTGGCAAAATTTTAACTATTTAAATTCTACCCAAAGCTTGATATTTTTCGAATTAATTTTTGCAATTTTGTCTTAAAATATAAACAGATGCCAACCATATCAAATAAGGGAATGAAAATGCCTGAATCTCCAATTCGTAAATTGGTCCCTTATGCCGAAGATGCAAAAAAAAGAGGAGTAAAAGTATTTCATCTAAATATCGGTCAGCCGGATATTAAAACACCTCAAGTTGCACTCAATGCAGTTAAGAACAACAATTTAGAAGTCCTTGAATATGCACGTTCTGAAGGTTCAGAAACTTATAGAGAAAAACTTACTAGGTATTATAAAA
>CAZJCZ010000026.1:0-10693 GCA_964544575.1 uncultured Flavobacteriaceae bacterium
TATTTCTTGAGCTTTACTTAAAAAGGGTGTAAAGGTTAATAATAAGAGTAAAAGGTTGACTTTTCGTTTATCCATTATCAGTTTCAATTTGTTCACTAATTTTTCCAAAGCGCCTCTCCCGTTGCTGGAAATTGAGTATTGCTTTAAAAAAATCTTCTTTTCTAAAATCTGGCCATAACACATCCGTAAAAAATAATTCAGCATATGCTATTTGCCATAATAAAAAATTACTAAGGCGTTTTTCACCACTAGTACGTATCAAAAAATCAACGTCGGGCAAAGTAAATGTATATAAATGATTATTTATTATTTTTTCATCAATTTCTTCTACTGAAAGCTCCTTATTAACAATTTTTTTAGAAATATTTTTAATTGCATTAACAATTTCTTCTCGAGAACCATAACTTAAAGCTAAATTAAGAATCATCGAAGTATTGTTTTCTGTTTTATCTATAACCTCTTGAAGTTTTTTTTGGGCTTTTAACGGCAAGTTTTTGGTTTGCCCGATAGTTTGAAGTTTTATATCGTTTTTCTGGAATGTGCTAAGTTCTTTCTTTAAGGAACTTATAAGAATATTCATTAAAGCATCAATCTCTTTTTTAGGTCTGTTCCAATTTTCAGTTGAAAACGCATACAAAGTAAGCACCTTTAAACCAATTTCTGATGCCGCTTCCACCGTTTTTCTAACGGATTTTACACCATTACGGTGTCCAAATACTCTTGCCAATCCTTTTTGTTTTGCCCACCGACCGTTCCCGTCCATTATTATGGCAACATGATTCGGAAGTTTATGTGCATTTATTTGAGATTGTATATCCATTAATTAAAATTCACCAGTATAACAACCCGGTCTACCAAAAGCATAAACAATGGTAATACCCGTAAATACATACCAATCATCGTTGTTTGGGTTACCAAAATTATAAGGAGCTTCTAAATTGTGATTATTACCGTCAATATTGTCTTTGAGAGTATATCTAAAAGAAGTTTCAAAAGCTATACCCACATTTTCCGCGAGTCTCATTTTATAGCCTAATCCAAATGGAATTACTAATGAGGTCACTCTTTCAGCGACTGCATCATCAGAAAACTGACTATAATTAACGACTCCTAACTGTGCAATAATGTAAGGAGTCTGAGAAAACCCAATTTTTGATAAACTATATTTAAAGAAACTAAACTCTACTCCTAGGGCCGCATCAATTATATTATTTTTAAATTCCCTTCCTCTATTAATTCTAAAATCATTACCCGATTTGCTATCATTACCTTGTAGTTTTGTATAGGTCACTGTCCCTCTAAAGGTTATTCTGGGTGTAAAATTAAACTTAGCAATTCCACCAAGAGCTATGGCATTAGGATTGATATATTGAGTTGAACCAATATCGCCTATATAATTACTTCCTCCTAAAAAAGCACCAACCTCATATAACTGAGCAGAAACAACAGATGTTGTTAGAATAAATATGTAAATAAAAATTTGTTTTTTCATTTTTAAAAATGGTTTGCAAATATAATTAAAACTATGTTGTTTTAAAGGAATAAAATCCTCTTTTTTGATAAACAGTTTTTAGGATAAAATATTGTTGCAAAGAAGCTTAACTTATTGTTAAGTTTTAAATCTAATTTCTTTTGTCTTCTCCCCAAAGTAACTTCTCTCTAAGGGTTTTTAAAAAGGTTTGATTGCTTAACTGAATTGTTTTAAGTTTAAAAGAAGCTTTTTTAATAAAAACCTCAGTTTCGCTATCAATAGTAGTTATTCTTGAATCTAACGAAAGTAAAGCTTGTTTTTCTCTGGCAATAATTTTTAATTTAATATTAGTATCGTCTCGTATAACAAGTGGTCGTGCATTTAGGTTATGTGGGGCTATTGGGGTCAAAACTAAACTATTTGTATTCGGTGTAATTACCGGGCCTCCACAACTCAAGGAATAACCGGTTGAACCGGTTGGGGTTGAAACAATTAGACCGTCGGCCCAATAAGATGTCAAATATTCTTCGTCTAAATAAGTCTTTACAGTTATCATTGAAGTTGAATTCCTTCTACTTACTGAAATTTCATTTAAAGCAAAATGGAAGTCTGATAAATCCGAATTTTTTTGACTGATTGAAACCGTTAATAAGCTTCTTTCTTCTATCTTATATTGTTTAGTGAGTAATAAATCAATGGCTTCGGAAATATTTTCTTTTTGGACAGTAGCCAAAAAACCTAATCGCCCTATATTAATACCTAAAATAGGAATGTTCAGATCTCTTACATAAGTTACTGCTCTTAAAAAAGTACCATCTCCACCAACGGTAAGCATTACTTCAAAAGAGTTATCTAAATCATTATAATCACTAAAAGTTTGGTATTCTTTTTCAGGGAACTTGTTTAATTTGATTAAGTCGTAAAAATTTTCTTCAATAACAACATCAATGTCTTTTTGAGCGAGGGTCTTTAATAAAAATTCAATGTAGCTTATGGCTTCCCCTTTGTAATATTGTCCGTAAATACCTACTTTCATATGTTTAAATATTTTTGAAGATATTCTGAACGTTCTTTCAAGGTGTTTAAATATTCATCCATATGAAAACCAGTAAGAATAGAATAGTCATATCTTCTGAATGTTTGAATCGTATCATTTAAGTCATGATCACTTAATTTAATTGTTACTTCAACAATATCGTCATGAATTTTAGAAATAAACGCCCCTAAAAGCGTCGCATTGTTAGATTCAATGATTTGAGAAATTTCACTAAACGAATAATCAGTAATGCTTTTAGAAACCACTAAAATAGCGCCGGTCTCATTTAAAAAAGGGGTGCTATTGAAAAGGTGTAAAATATCAGTTAACTCGTAATAGCCTAAATATTTTTGATTTTTATCTAAAACCGGAATTATGTTTGTATCATTTAAAGCAAATACTTTTAAGAGCTCGAACCAATTAGTATTTTTGTCTGCAAAAAATAAATGAAACACGAAACTAAACTCTTTGAGAAGTTTATCTTCATCCTCGATAGTTTGGATGTCTGCTTCAGCAATTAACCCCAGAAGAAAACCTTTATCTACTATCGGTAAGTGTGTATATGTTAGTTCTTTAAATAACTTTTTGGCTTTACTAACTTTGTCAGAAGCTGATAAAGCTTTTATATCTTTAATAATGTAATCGTTAGTCTGCATAATATGTTGCAAAATAAGTAAAATTAAAATACAAATACACTAATTTTGCCTTCGTAATTTTTATTTTTTATCATTTTAAATAATACAAATTGATGACGAAATTAAGCGTAAACATTAATAAAATTGCTACACTACGTAATTCCAGAGGGGGAAATACACCAAATTTAGTTCAATCAGCAATTGATATTCAGGAGTTTGGAGCGCAAGGTATTACGATACACCCTAGACCAGATGAAAGGCATATTAGGTATCAAGATGCATATGATTTAAAAAAAATAGTAACTACTGAGTTTAATATTGAAGGGAATCCTATTAAAAAGTTTATTGATTTAGTTATAGATATAAAACCTACACAAGTGACATTAGTTCCAGATGCCGTTGATGCAATAACTTCAAATGCTGGCTGGGATACTATAAACCACCAAGAGTTTTTAACTGATGTTATTGCTGAGTTTAAAAGAAATAGCATTAGAACATCTGTTTTTATGGACCCTGATCTTTTACTGATAGAAGCTGCCGCTAAAACTGGAGCTGATAGGATAGAATTGTATACAGAGGAATTTGCCAGTCAATATGAACTGGGTAATAAAAATGCCATCAAACCATATACTGACTGTGCTAAATTAGCAACAGATCTTGGGTTAGGAATTAATGCCGGCCACGATCTTAATTTAGATAATATTCAGTTTTTTGCTGAAAATATTCCAAATCTGTTAGAGGTTTCTATAGGTCATGCTTTAATTGCAGAATCTTTATATCTAGGATTGCAAAATGTAATTCCAATGTATTTATATAGATTGAAAAAATGAACCTCCTTCATTCAAAAATAGCTGGATCAGGTGAGCCATTATTTATTCTTCATGGTTTTTTTGGTATGAGCGATAATTGGAAAAGTTTGGGAAATCGTTTTGCTGATAATTATGAAGTTCATTTTATAGATCAACGTAATCATGGACGTAGTTTTCATTCTGATGAATTTAACTATGAAGTTATGGTTGATGATTTGTTATTCTATATGGATCATCATGAAATAGAGAAAATAAATTTGTTGGGCCATTCTATGGGTGGTAAAGTAGCGATGCTATTTGCGGTTACATACCCAGACAAAGTTAATGCTTTAATAATTGCTGATATAGCACCGAGATTTTATCCAAGACATCATGATTTAATCTTAGAAGGATTGAATGGGGTAGACTTTTCTAAAATAAATTCAAGAAAAGAAGTTGAAGAGGCTTTACGTGAATATATTCCGGAATTCAGTGTCAGACAATTTTTAGTTAGAAGTTTATATTGGAAGTCAAAAGATCAATTAAGTTTTCGATTTAATTTAGTAAGTTTAATTGAAAACATAGACGAAATTGGAATGGCACTGCCCTCATTAACAATTTATGATGGTAGAACATTGTTTTTAAAGGGTGAAAATTCGGGCTATATATGCAAAGACGATGAGGTATTGATAGAAGCTCATTTTCCTAATGCGTCAATTAAAACTGTCAAAAATGCAGGTCATTGGTTGCATGCTGAGAATCCTGATGACTTTTATGACTTTGTTGTCAGCTTTTTAAGAAATTAATATCTTGGCATAATTATAGCTTCTGTTTTTAAGGAGAGCCAATTAAAATTGTAGGGTCCTCAATTAACGAATAAATATTTTAAAGATGAAAATTATATTAAAAATGCTATTAACAGCTATTGCAGTTGTGGTATTAGCTCAATTGTTACCGGGAATTCACGTAGATGGTTATTTAACTGCAATAATTGTTGCTGTTGTATTAGGATTATTGCGTGTTTTTGTAAAACCATTGTTTGTGTTTTTTACCTTACCGTTAACGATAGTAACCTTAGGATTATTTTTGTTTGTGATAAATGCATTGATAATTTTATTAGCGGGTAAATTAGTAGATGGATTTCAGGTTGACGGATTTTGGTATGCACTATTATTTAGTTTATTACTCTCATTTTTCCAGTCAATATTATTTTCTTTTCTAAAGGAGAAAAAACAAAAGCAATCATAAGTTGTTTTGTAACAGAAATTTACTAATTTTGCGCTCAATTTTTAAGTAAAGAAACACACAGTAATATAGTAGAAAATGAACATTACCAAAGAAAATATTGACGAGCTAAATGCTATTGTAAAAATTGACATTACTCAGGATGATTATCAAAATAAAGTAGACGAAATTTTAAAAGATTATCGTAAAAAAGCTAATATTCCAGGTTTTAGAAAAGGGAATGTACCGATGAGCTTAGTAAAGAAGCAATATGCTAAACCAGTAATGATTGATGAGGTAAATAAATTATTACAAGAATCATTAAGTAAATTTTTAGTTGAGGAAAAATTAGATGTCTTAGGTAACCCTTTACCAAAGGTACAAGAAGATTTTTCTTGGGAAGCTGATGCATTTTCTTTTGAATTTGAACTTGGCTTAGCGCCTGAATTTGAGGTGAACTTACAACCTAAAAAAGCGATTTCTCAATACAAAATAGTGGCTGACAAAAAAATGTTAGATGATCAAGCATCTAATATTCAAGAGAGTTATGGTAAAATTATCTCACAGGTTGAAATTGCTGAAAATTCAAATGTTACCGGAACTTTTGTAAACGAAGAAAAGGAGATTGAAAAGAAATCAACTTTTAAATTAAAAAGTATAAAAGGTAAAGCAAATCTTAAAAAGTTTGTGGGTGGAAAAGTTGGTGATGTCATTACTCTTAAAACCAAAGGTTTATTTACTGATGATCACTTATTACAAAACCATTTGGGAGTTTCAGATGATGATGTACATGGACTAAATGTTGAGGTTCAGTTTACAATTGAAGAGGTATCCTATACAGAGCCTACTGAATTAAATCAAGAATTATTTGATAAATTGTTTGGTAAAGATGTTATAAAATCTGAAAAGGAATTTAGAGTCCGTTTAAAAGAAGACGCAGAAAAACAATTTGAACAACAATCAGATCAGCAATTATTAAATGCAGTTACTGAAAGTTTGATAGAAAACACAAAATTTGATCTTCCTGCTGAATTTTTACAAAAATGGTTGGCAGTAGCCGGTGAAAATCCATTGACTGAAGAAGCAGCGGCTGAAGAATATAACCGTTCTGAAAAAGGATTACGATACCAGTTAATTGAAGGAAAAATAAGTAAAGACAATAATTTACAAGTTACATTTGATGAGTTAAAAGAATTTGCAAAAGGTTTTATAAAAACCCAAATGGCTCAATATGGTAACCCAAACCCAGAAGAAAAAGAATTGGAAGATATTGCAGGTAGAATATTAGGTAACCAGGAAGAAGCAAAACGACTATCAGAACAATTAATGAGTCAAAAATTATTGACCTTCTTTAAAGAAAATGTAAAATTAAAAAAGAAAGAAGTTTCGTTTGATGATTTTGTAAAAGAGGTTTATAAGTAATTGTCATTCTGAACTTCATTCAGAATTCAAACTATAAAAAACCCCGAGATTATAATCTCGGGGTTTTTGTTTATATTCTCATATTATTATTAAAATCTTAACAAACCCTTATTCAAAACTCACAAGGCAATAATTAGTAATTTGTTAGTATATTTACCGTCTTAATATATCTAAAAAGTAACAAGTATGAACTACGGAGATGAATTTAAAAAATTCGCTATAAAAGATCAAGGTATCAACAGCCTCTACTACGACAAAATTGTAAGTAGTATGAATCCTATGGGTTTAACTCCCAATATTATAGAAGAACGTCAAATGAATATTGCAATCTTCGATGTATTCTCAAGATTGATGATGGATCGCATTATCTTTTTGGGTACGGCCATTGACGATTATGTAGCTAATGTTATTCAAGCGCAATTGCTATTTTTAGAAAGTACAGATGCTTCTAAAGATATTTCAATATATATAAATTCTCCAGGAGGTGGAGTATACGCAGGATTGGGTATTTATGATACCATGCAGTTTATCAAACCAGATGTTGCGACTATTTGTACAGGTATGGCGGCATCCATGGGTGCTGTTTTAATGTGTGCCGGAACGAAAGGAAAACGTTCAGCATTACCACATTCACGAATTATGATTCATCAACCATTAGGTGGAGCACAAGGTCAGGCCTCGGATATTGAAATTACAGCTCGAGAAATTTTGAAATTAAAGGATGAGTTATATCAAATTATCGCAAAACATTCAGGTCAAACTATGAAAAAAGTTCACAATGATTCTGATAGAGATTACTGGATGAAAGCGGAAGAAGCCAAGACATATGGTATGATAGACGAAATTTTAACCAGAGAAAAGTAATAAAACAGCTTAATTAGTGTTTTATTAATCAACCTTTACTAATTAGAAGATGGCAAAGAAAGAAGAATTAGAATGTTCGTTTTGTGCACGCAAAAAGTCAGAAACCAATTTATTGATAGCTGGTTTGGATGCGCATATATGTGACAGATGTATCGAGCAGGCTCATGGTATTGTGCTGGACGAAATTACCGAAACATCAGCTAGTGGTCTTTCAGGTGAGTTAGTATTAAAAAAACCGACAGAAATAAAGGATTTCCTAGACCAATATATTATTGGTCAACATCAGGCTAAAAGAGTGTTAGCGGTAGCTGTTTATAATCATTACAAGCGTTTGTTGCAAAAACCAGCTAAAGATAAAGAGGATATTGAAATTGAAAAGAGCAATATCATGTTAGTGGGTGAAACAGGAACAGGAAAAACATTACTAGCCAGAACGATAGCGAAAATGTTAAATGTACCTTTTGCAATTGTTGATGCCACAGTATTGACAGAAGCTGGTTATGTAGGTGAAGATGTTGAAACAATTTTAACACGTTTATTGCAAGCAGCAGATTATAATGTTCAAAAGGCCGAAAGAGGGATTGTTTTTATTGATGAAATTGATAAAATAGCACGTAAAAGTGATAATCCGTCTATTACTCGTGATGTTTCCGGAGAAGGCGTACAACAAGCTTTGTTAAAATTGTTAGAAGGAACAGTAGTTAATGTTCCCCCTAAAGGCGGTAGAAAACATCCTGATCAAAAATTTGTTGAGGTAGATACCAGAAATATTTTGTTTATTGCAGGTGGTGCTTTTTCTGGAATTGATAGAGTGATAAGTAAACGTTTAAATATGCAGGCTGTAGGTTATAGCGCCTCAAAAAATGATGATAAAGTTGACGAGAATAATTTGTTGCAATATATTGTGCCAAAAGATTTAAAGGATTTTGGGTTGATACCCGAAATTATTGGTCGTTTACCAGTTTTGAGCTATTTAAATCCTTTAGATGCTGATACCTTAAGAGCTATTTTGACAGAACCAAAAAATGCAATTATCAAGCAATACGAGAAACTGTTTGATATGGATGAAATAGATTTTTCTATAGATGAAAAGGCCTTAGGATATATCGTAAATAAAGCTGTTGAATATAAATTGGGTGCTAGAGGTTTACGATCATTATGTGAAGCTATATTAACGGATGCGATGTTTGAGTTGCCAAGTACTGATGAGAAAGTATTGAACGTAACTAAAAAATATGCTGAGGGCAAACTTACTAAATCTACATTAAGCAAGCTTAAAGCGGTATCATAAATATAATCTTATGATCACCAAAAACACCATAGACAAAGTTTTCGAAACTGCACGTGTTGAAGAGGTTATTGGTGATTTTGTACAACTTAAAAAAGCAGGGAGTAACTTCAAGGGTTTAAGCCCTTTTGCTGATGAAAAAACACCATCTTTCATGGTGTCTCCAGTAAAACAAATATGGAAAGACTTTAGCTCGGGTAAAGGCGGTAATGCTATTTCATTTTTAATGGAACATGAGCATTATTCGTATCCTGAAGCCATCCGATATTTGGCCAAAAAATACAATATTGAGATTGAAGAAACCGAGCAGTCTGATGAGCAGAAGGAACAGGCCGGCCAACGTGAGAGTATGTATTTGGTTTCAGAATTCGCACGTAATTATTTTCATGATATATTATTAAATTCAAATAAAGGTAAAGCTATAGGTTTAAGTTATTTTAAAGAACGTGGCTATACTGATGAGACAATCAAAAAATTTGAATTAGGCTATGGTTTGGACGAATGGAATTCTTTTACTGAAGAGGCTTTAGCCAAAGGCTACCAACTTGAATTTTTAGAAAAAACTGGTTTAACTATTGTTAAAGAAAACAAACAGTTTGACCGCTTTAAAGGGAGGGTTATTTTCCCGATCCACTCTATGTCTGGACGCGTACTGGGTTTTGGAGGTAGAATTTTAACCAGTGAGAAAAAAGCAGCTAAATATGTAAATTCACCTGAGAGTGAAATTTATCATAAAAGTAAAGTCCTTTATGGAATTTATCATTCCAAACAAAGTATTGCTAAAGAAGATAATTGCTATTTAGTAGAAGGATATACAGATGTCATTTCTTTATATCAAGCAGGAATTCACAATGTTGTAGCTTCTTCAGGAACTGCCTTAACGTCAGATCAAATTAGGTTGATCAATAGGTTAACACCAAACATAACAGTACTATTTGATGGTGACGCCGCTGGTATAAGAGCTTCCCTTCGAGGAATTGATCTCATTCTTGAACAAGGTATGAATGTAAGGGTAGTGACATTTCCTGAAGGTGAAGACCCAGACAGTTTTGCGAAACAAAATTCATCAGAAGAATTACAAGAATATTTAGAAAAAAACGCTCAGGACTTTATTCGTTTTAAAGTTTCGACCTTGATGGATGAGGTGCAAAATGATCCTGTAAAAAAGGCTGGATTGATCAGGGATATAGTAGTTAGTATTTCAAAGATCCCTAACAATATTCAACGGGAAATCTATGTACAGGAATGTGCTAAAATTATGGATATTTCTGAAAAAGTTCTGTTTGATGAACTAGCGCAATTATCCAAGCGTGAATTACGTGATGCATCTAAGCGCCCATCTCAAAGTCAGCAATCTTCTTTTGAAGTAGTAAAAAATAAACCACAAGCCTTAGAGAAAGTTGATCAATTAAACAGGTTAGAAAAAAAACTGATTGAAATATTATTATTATACGGGAACAAAGAAGTTGATTTTGTTGATTTTATAGAGCATGAAGATGAAGAAGGCCATATTAAAATTGTAAAAGAAAAATATCAAAATAAAGTTTCAAATGAGATCTATTTGCACATGCAAGATGATGAAATTGAGTTCAGTAATGATACCTTCAAAAAGATATATTACGATGTGATTCATCAATTAAATCAAGACGAGCAGATCAACTCTGATGCGTTTATTAACCACGAAGATTCTGATATTGGTCAAGTAGTTACAGATATGTTAATGGATGATGAAAAATACACGCTAAGTGATTGGGAACGTAAAGAAATTTATGTAAAAGCTAAGGATAGAAATTTGTCTAAGTTGGTTATGGACGCCATCTTAAACTTGCGTCGGATTTTAATTGAATTAAAAATAAAAGAGCTTTTGGGTGATATTCAAGAAGAGGAAGAAAACCAAGGAACGTTAGAAATGGTAAAGAGCTATAATGACCTTAAAAAATTGTTATACGAAAAACTGAATAGGGT
>CAZJCZ010000026.1:10793-13390 GCA_964544575.1 uncultured Flavobacteriaceae bacterium
TGGTAAAGAGCTATAATGACCTTAAAAAATTGTTATACGAAAAACTGAATAGGGTTGTCTAACTCTTAAATTCCTTAGGTATCTCGCAAACCGGTATAGGTTCCATTTTATGTTTGTTTGCTCGGTTGCGCTGCGTGTAAATTTCCATAACCCGTTTCTCTCTGCCTTTAAAATCTGAAACCGTTTTACCTTCTTCAACCATGATCATGGCCCATTCTAATTCATCATAACTGGCCCCAATTTGATCTTCATCAGTTCTGGAATCACCCCATAAACCATCAGTTGGAGCAGCTTTCATGATTGCTTCGTTGATTCCTAAATAATCTGATAATTCATAGACTTCAGACTTCATTAGATCAGCAATCGGACTTAGATCTACTCCACCATCTCCATATTTAGTAAAAAAACCAACCCCAAAATCTTCAACTTTATTACCTGTCCCAACTACTAAATAGCCATTAAGGGCTGCAAAATAATACAACGATGTCATTCTAAGTCGTGCGCGCGTGTTGGCTAAGGACATAAAAAGTTTTTCTTTATCATCAACCTTAGGGAGCGCACTAACCAAACTATCAAAAACGAGGGTTAAATTTATCCGGGTCATTGAAACAATGTTAAAATTATCTTTCAACCAATCTACATGATTCAGAGCTCTGCTTACTTGACTTTCAGCTTGATGAATCGGCATTTCAAGACATAGCGTTGGCATTCCTGTTTTAGCACAAAGTGTAGAAGCCAATGCAGAGTCGATCCCTCCTGAAACCCCAACAACAAACCCTTTTATACCTGCCTTAACAGCATAATCCTTCAACCAGTTTACAATATGATTTGTTACTTTTTCTGTCTGCATTGCGAAACAATTTAGTAGTTTTGTTCTTCAAAATTTGTAATAATCAAAATTACTAAAAAATGCAAAACTTTTATGTCAATGTTTAGATATGTTTTTTTATTAATTACTATTGTTTTATTGGTAAGTTGTGAAAAAGAGAGCAAATTAGAGATCGATGTTTCTGATATCGAAGTTAATACAATAATTAAAAGATTTGATCAGGAATTTTATACAAGTCCGGTGTCCAAATTACCTCAATTAAAAGCTAATTACCCATATTTATTTCCATCTAAAAACAATGACAGTATTTGGGTAAATAAAATGCAAGATAGCGATGAACAAGAACTGTTTGCTGAAACTGAAAAATTGTATAGTAATTTTGACAATGAGAAAGAACAGTTAAGAAACTTGTTCAGACATATTTTGTATTATTTTCCTTATTTCAAACCACCAACGGTAATAACATTACTTTCTAATGTTGATTATAATAGTAGTGTAGTATATGCTGACAGTTTATTGCTTATTTCATTAGATGTATATCTTGGAAAAGACAGTGAAATTTATTTAGACTTCCCTAATTATGTAAAAAATAGTTTTACCAAAGAACATTTAGTAGTTGATGTTGCTACAGCTATTTCTAAAGTGCAGATTCCTCTATCTTCTGACAGATCTTTTATATCAAGACTTATACAGGAAGGAAAAAGAATGTATTTGTTGGATGCCTATTTACCATATCTTTCTGATGCTGAAAAGATTGGTTATACTCAAGAACAGATAGATTGGGCTGATTTTAATGACGAGGACATTTGGAAATATTTTGTACAAAACCAACTTTTATTTAGTTCTGACCAAGAACTGTCAAAAAGATTTATAGATGAAGCACCTTTCTCTAAATTTTATCAGGCAAACGATAACGACTCTCCCGGCAGAGTTGGAGTTTGGATAGGTTGGCAAATAGTAAGAGCATACATGAATAATAATAATACTTCACTAAAAGAACTATTAAAAACAGCTAATGAAGATATCTTTAAGAAGTCAAAATATAAACCTACAAAATAATGTCAAAAAACACTTCCGAAATAAAATTTACCATAGCGTTGGATGAAAACAAGATTCCCGAAAAACTATCTTGGGATGCTGAAGAAGGTGGTATTTCAAATGAAGATACTAAAGCCTTTTTGATCTCTGTTTGGGATTCTAAAAAAAAAGAAACTTTAAAAATGGATTTATGGACAAAAGATATGCCGTTAGATGAAATGAAACATTTCTTTCATCAAACTTTGCTTTCCATGTCTGATACTTTTTATAGTGCTACTAATGATGAGAAAATGACAGCAACAATGCGAGATTTTTGTGATTATTTTGCTGAAAAATTAGAACTTCTAAAGAAATAACCCTGTTTATACGATATCATAATCATTTATTAATTTAATAATTGCGGTGTAATCATCATTAGAATTAGGAAAATCATATTCTGATACATCTATGATCAGCGTATTTAAATTTTGTTCAGTTTTTATGAAGTTTGAATACCCTTGATGGATTTTTTCTAAATATTCCTGACCAATATTTTGCTCATAATCTCTACCGCGTTTTTTTATATTTTCTAAAAGGCGATCGGTATTTTGATACAGATAAATGTATAGATCTGGTTTAGCTATTTCTTTATACATGATATCAAACATTCTTCTATATAAAACATATTCTTCCTTTGGTAATGAAACTTGAGCAAATATGAGTGATTTAAAAATATAATAATCTGAAACTA
>CAZJCZ010000026.1:13490-19022 GCA_964544575.1 uncultured Flavobacteriaceae bacterium
GGTAATGAAACTTGAGCAAATATGAGTGATTTAAAAATATAATAATCTGAAACTATAAAATTTTTAAACAGATCAAATTGTGCCAGATCATCCGAAAGTTGTTGGTATCTATCGGCTAAAAAACTCATCTCTAACGGAAAAGCGTAGCGCTCCATGTCAGCATAATACTTTGGTAAAAAAGGATTATCTGCAAAACGTTCCAACACTAATTTTGCATTAAAATCGTCACCTATCATTTTAGAGAGTGTCGTTTTTCCTGCTCCAATATTACCCTCTATGGCTATATAATTATATTTTTCCACTAATGAAACAGGTCGATTTATTTGTAAGCCTGTTTCTTCGATCTCAGTGTTGTCATCACAGCCTTGCAAGCACATTAAGGTTGTTTTTTTGACAATAGGATGCTTGACGTTAGGGGCTATTTCCGTAAGAGGGACCAATACAAATTTTCGTTCTAACATCCTTGGATGAGGCACTTTTAAATCATTATAAAAAATAATATCATCATCAAAAAGTAATACATCAATATCAATAATACGAGCTTTGTAATCATCAGAAGCTTCTCTTATACGCCCAAGTTCTTTTTCAATCTGTAATACCCGATCCAATAAATTTTCTGGATTCAAATTGGTGGAAACTTCAATGCAAATATTAAAAAAATCATCACTTTTAAAACCCCAAGATTTAGTTTTATAAACAGATGAAACTTTGCTAACTCGTCCTACCTTGTGCGCAATTAAATTTACTGCATTCTGAAGATTGTCTAACTTCTTACCTAGGTTAGTACCTAATGATAAATATGTAGTTCTTAATATTTTCATCGAAGACTACAAAGAAAATAAAATCAATAGATAAAAGGTTATATTTGGGCTTCAATTTATGAACATTTTGAGAAGTTATTTTGTAACTTTTTAAGAGTTAAACACACTTATAAATAAAATAAAAGACGTATGACATTTTTGAGGGAATTATTGGCGGTAATACTGGGAGTTTTTATTGCAATGGGAATAATGTTTTTGATATTGTTGCTTTTTGTTTCGGCATCAGCGTCGGCATTTGGTGATGATAAGAAAGTAGTGGTAAAAAATAATTCAGTATTAGAATTAAAACTTGAGAATCAAATTAAAGATTACGCTCCAAAAAGCTCTGATCCTTTTGAAGAGCTATTTGGTTTTGAAGAAGACAAAGCAGGTTTACAAGACATATTAAATGCAATAGAAAATGCTAAAACTGATGATAATGTTAAAGGGATAAGCATTAATACCTTATTTATTAATGGTGGCATCGCACAAACTCAGGCAATTAGAGATAAGCTTGTTGAATTTAAAGAATCTGGAAAGTTTATTTTTGCGTATGCAGATTTTTATGCGCAAAAGAATTACTATTTAAGCTCGGTAGCTGATTCTATTTTTGTAAACCCTGTTGGAGGGGTTGATTTTAAGGGATTAGCAAGTGAATTATTATACTTCAAGGATTTTCAGGATAAAACCGGAGTTAAAATGGAAGTCATTCGACACGGAAAATATAAAAGTGCGGTTGAACCATTTTTAACCAATAAAATGAGTGATGCAAATCGAGAGCAAATGACATCTTTTTTAGGTTCAATTTGGGTTGAAATTTTAACCGATATCGGAATTAGCAGAGATAAAACCAATGATGAGTTAAATGCTATTGCTGATGATTTACTAGCTAGAAATCCAGAATTGGCAATCGAGAATAATATGATTGATGGTGAATTATATATGGATGAATACGAAAATAAGCTAAAATCATTAATAGATATTGATTTAGATTCTAAATTGAATATTATATCTGTAGGTGATTATATTGCTTCGGGTAAAGGAAGAATTAAATCTACAGCTTCTGATAAAGTAGCAATTATTTATGCCCAAGGAGAAATACTATATGGAGAAGGGGAAGAAGATTATATTGGTCAGGGAAAAATTATTGAATCTCTAAAGAAAATAAGAAAAGATGATAAAATCAAAGCGGTAGTGTTAAGAGTAAATTCACCAGGTGGAAGTGCCTTGGCTTCAGATTTAATATGGAGAGAGTTAGAATTGACTAAAAAAGAGAAACCTTTGGTAGTATCTATGGGAAATTATGCTGCTTCTGGGGGTTATTACATTGCATGTAATGCTGATAAGATCATTGCTGAACCAACAACTATTACTGGTTCAATTGGGGTTTTCGGAATGATACCCAATGTAAGCAAATTAGCTGATAATTTGGGTATTAATGCAGAACAAGTAGGTACGAACAGACAATCATTGGGGTATAGCGCATTTGAACCAATGAATGATGATTTTCATGATTATGTTAAAGAAAGCATTGAAGATATTTATGAAACATTTGTTGATAGAGTATCAAAAGGACGTAATATGTCTTTTGCTAAAGTGGATAGTATTGGTCAAGGTAGAGTGTGGACGGGAACTGAGGCAATCCAAAACGGGTTGGTTGATGAGCTGGGCAGCTTAGAAGATGCCGTTAGAATTGCTGCTGAATTAGCTGAAATTACTGATTACCGAACTACTGATTACCCTCGTTTTAAGAAAGACTTTAAAGATGCCTTTAAAATTTCCCCATTTACGGCTAAGACTACAGAAAATTTAATAAAAGAAGAATTAGGAATAGAAAATTACACCATCTACAAAAGCATAAAACAATTTTCAAAACTTAAAGGAATTCAAGCAAGGTTGCCTTTTGTTATTGAGATTAAATAATTATTGAATAATGCGTTTGATTTCGCCTCTGTATTTTGAAGCGCTTTTTCCAGTAAATTCTTTAAATAATTTGTTGAAATGCGAAAAATTGTTAAAACCACATTCAAAACATATGTCTGTTATACTGCTTTGGCTTTCAGATAATAATTTTGTGGCATGAACAACACGGTATTCATTCACTAATTTTGTAAATGTTTTTCCAGTCGCCTTTTTAAAATATCTGCAAAAAGCCGGAACTGTCATAGTTGCTATATCAGCAATTTCATCTAATGTGATAGTTCTTTGAAAGTTATTATTGATATGCTTATAGATAGTGTCAATTTTAGCACTATCATGAGGTGATGTTTCAAAACCGAAACCGTCAACATTTAAAAGTGTATAATCGTCAGATGAAGCAAGGTCATTCAATACTTCGAGTAACTTTAAGATTCTTTCAAAACCCTTAAAATTAATTAAACTTTCAATTTTTGGTCCAACAGTTTTTTTAATTGCTGGGTTGTATAAAATTCCTTTCTTAGCTTTTTCTAATAAGGATTTTATAGCACTCATTTCTGGTACATCAAAAAGAGATTCTCCTAAAAAATCTGGTTTAAATTGAACAATGGTTTCGGACCCTCTATTAGTAAACATATCTGTAAAACCATAATGAGGTAGATTCGCACCTAATAATAGTAGCTGACTGTTGTTGAAATATGATAGATGATTTCCAATATGTCTTTTCCCTTTGGCCTTATTAATATATACCAATTCAATTTCCGGATGAATGTGCCAAGATGCCAGATTATTATTAACTATAGTTTCGGTATGCTGCTTTACGAAAATGGAGCTACCGAAATTGGGGCTTATTTTTTCAAAAGACGGTTTTTTATTCATCCTTAATAATCAAATTTATTTGCAAAAATACAATTAATAGGTCATATGATATATGTGAATTTATCATATTTATATGTTAAATTAACCTTAAATAGATATAATATTAAATATCGTGTTAAGTTAGAGTATAAATTGATTAAAATAGATGTTTTCTCATCTACTTACCGCACATACATTTGCCCAGTAATTAATCAATAATAAAAGAGAAAAAATATGTATAAATTATTTAATGGGATAGAACAATGGGAATTAAAACTCGCAGTTGTATTATCAATCATTGGTACACTTGCTTTAATAGCTACCGCAATGATAGGTATATTATCGGTGTATGAAAATATTTAAATGCCTAAATAAATAAAAGACAAGAATGGAATTATTATATGCAATTACCGCAATAATTATAGGAATTATAGCGGCAACTTTAATAACATTTATAGCAATAGCGTTGACATATTCACTAGAAAAATTACAAGATCGTTTGGATTCGACAGAAGTAGAATGTGAAGAATGTATTGATACTATATGTATGTGCTACGCGTAATTACTAAATAAAGAAAAAAATAAAGATTAGAAAATCACAATTATATTTAAATACTAGAGAAGAACATTTAAAAACAGAATAAAAATTTACAAAGAATTATGGTCATTTGAGATTCATATGTTTAATTGGTTAAGTAAAAGTGGGCTGTGATTTCAGCTCACTTTTTTATAGGTAACAAAACTATAATTGTATTGATGATTTTCATCGGCATTAAAATCTTCACGGGAAGTTTCTTCCCAAAGAGAAGCATCTATTTGAGGGAAAAAAGCATCAGCTTCAAAATTAGCATCAACCAATGTGAGATCTAAACTATCAGCAACCTTTATGGCTTGATGATAAATTTCTGCACCTCCTAAAATATAAGGATTAGGGTCAGTCGCTGCAGCTTTTAATGCGGCTTCAAGGGAATTAACAATTATACAGTTGTCGACCTTATAATTAGAATTTCTAGTTATAATAATAGTTGTTCTATTTGGAAGAGGTTTGCCTAAAGATTCAAAAGTTTTTCTACCCATAATAACATGATGTCCAAGGGTAATTTTTTTAAAACGTTTTAAATCGTTGGGCAAATGCCAAATTAGATCATTGTCTTTACCTAATTCTCCATTTTTGCCTATTGCAGCAATAATGGTTATCATTTGTTTAGGCTTTTTTTTTCTGAACCAGGTAATTTGTCTTCAGGCGTTAAAACACCTTTTTTAATTAAGGTACTTTCTAAATTTTCAGATTTATAATTGTGTTTTTCTATGAGCTTCTCCGTTTCAATCCGTTCCCAATCTTTACCAAAAAAACGATTTGTAATAAACACATTAACTAAATGTAATATCCATATAAAAAACCACAGAGAAACAGCATACTTGAACCACTCCCCAAATTGCTCACCAACTTTAAAAACAGTATTCAGTATTATTAAAAAAACGGAACCAATTAAAAAAAGAATGAAGTGATAATACAAACGCTTTTTTTGTTTGACTCGTTTGCGTGCTTTTTCATAAAGCTCATGTTGATCTTTTGATTCCAATTTAATCCGGTTTGAATGTTTTGCTATGAATAATTTAATTGCAGATAATACTTACATGTTTTTCAACCATTCTTTAATATAACCTGAAAAATCTTCTGTTTCCAGTACATTGTTTACTTCATCAACGCTCAACTGTTCATTTTCCAAGGTATTCAGAATAGTTTGTATAGCATTTAACTTATTAAGATCATCAATTTGATTGATCCTTTCGAGGATGTTCTTTTTTAATTCTACTTTTTCCATTTTCTTGATGTTTAGCGTAATTATTAGACTAAAATATAACGATAGATTGTATAATCAAAGTTAATTAAAGTAAAACTTAATTTATTTTAAATAATTTAAGTCTATTAATTTAACGAATTTACTACTATTTT
>CAZJCZ010000027.1:0-2574 GCA_964544575.1 uncultured Flavobacteriaceae bacterium
GCACAAACAAATACAGTTGCCGGGGTAGCGATTGCCACGGCATTAATGCCGCCTCTTTGTACAGCAGGTTATGGGTTGGCAACTTGGAATTTGAGTTATTTTTTTGGTGCCATGTTCTTGTTTACCATCAATACCATTTTTATTGCCCTAGCTACATTTGTGATTATTAAATTTTTAAATTTTCCAATGTTAAAATATATCAATTCGGCGAAACGTAAACGTATTGGGCAATTCGCGTCTATTGTTGCTTTTCTAATTTTGGCGGGTAGTATTTGGCAATTTTATGGTTTATTTATAGAAAATCAATTTAAACAAAGGGCAAATTCATTTATTAATGAACTAAAAGAGGAAGGTGTAGCAATTATCGGTGATGATGAGGATAATATTGATTATTTCAGTAAAACAATTACGTTGCCCCTTCTTGAAAGTACTGATAAGGGAAAAATTAACTCTTGGGAGGAACGGCTTACCAAAATTGGGTTGGAAGGTGTAAAACTCAACGTTCAACAAATGGATGATTCTGAAATGCGTCAACAAGTGCAAAATCTGCAAGATCTTTATTCACAAAATCAGAAAATAATTACTTCTCGTGATGAAAGTATTAAAGAAAAGGAAGATCGTATTCGTTTATTAGAAAGTGAACTGTCTAAATTTTATGACGATCAAGTTCCTTTTAAAACTATAAGTGAAGAGGCTAAAATTAATTATGAGGGTATTGAGCGCATGAGCTATTATAAACAAATTAAAACCGATTTTAATAAAATTGATTCGTTGGCCGTCTTTAGTGTAAAATGGAAAGAAGATATCAATAGTAAAATTTTACAAGGGCAGGAGCAGAAACTAAATTTATGGCTTAAAAAACGGTTAGATTTGGATACCTTGAAAGTAGTGAGAGAATAAATTAGTTATTAACCCTTTTCTTTTAGCTGTGCTTCACGTACTTTTTTAAATAAGTTTGATGAATATACAAAATCAGTAATGGCTTTATTATCAGTTCTGAATATCTCATTACTGGTACCTTCCCATTCTTTAACTCCATCTTTAAGGAAAATAATTTTTTCACCAATTTCCATGACCGAATTCATATCATGAGAGTTAATTACTGTCGTAATATTGTATTCGTCTGTTATTTCCTGTATTAAATTATCAATGACAATGGCTGTTTTTGGATCTAGCCCCGAATTTGGCTCATCACAGAATAAATACTTAGGATTCATTACAATGGCTCTTGCAATTGAAACTCTTTTTTGCATTCCGCCTGAAAGTTCAGCGGGATATTTACTATTTACATTTTCTAAGTGAACTCTATTCAATACAAAATTTACTCGTTCTAACATTTGATCATAAGGCTGATTGGTAAACATTTTCAGTGGAAACATTATATTTTCTTCAATTGTTGAAGAATCAAACAAAGCTCCACCTTGAAAAACCATGCCAATTTCTTTTCTAAGTTCACGCTTCTCTTTAATTGTCATCTTATCATAATGCCTATCATCATAGCAAATATCTCCTTTTTCAGGACTCAGTAGGCCCAACATACATTTAAGCAAAACCGTTTTACCCGAACCACTTTGTCCAATAACTAAACTTGTTTTACCGTTTTCGAACGTAGCGTTGATACCCTTTAAAACAGGTGTGCCATCAAATTCTTTATACAAATTAGTTATTTTGATCATTTTCCTAGAAGCATTTGGGTTAGAAAATAATTTAATACTATGATAACAACACTGGTCCAAACAACGGCTCTGGTACTTGCCCTGCCTACTTCAATAGCTCCACCTTTAACATAAAACCCGTGATATGCAGGGATAGTAGCAATGACAAAAGCAAAAACAGCAGTTTTGATCATTGAATAGGTCACATGAAAAGGCTCAAAATCACTTTTAATACCAAGTAAATAATCAGCAGAACTAACCAATCCCGTAAGGTTACCTGCAACCCAACCGCCAATAATTCCTAAAGCTATACTTATAATGATAACGAATGGATAAAAGAAAACATTAGCAATAATTTTTGGTAATACTAAATGATTAAGTGAGTTTACACCCATAACTTCAAGGGCATCGATCTGTTCAGTTACACGCATTGTGCCAATGCTCGAAGTAATAAATGAGCCAACCTTGCCGGCTAAGATTATTGATATTAAGGTCGGGGAGAATTCAAGTATAAGGGATTCTCTGGAAGCATATCCAATTAAATATTTAGGTGTTAACGGACTTTCTAAATTTAAAGCCGTTTGAATAACAACAACACCACCGACAAAAAAGGAAATGAAAGCAACAATCCCAATGGAACTTATCCCTAAATCTTCTATTTCCTTAAATAGAAGTTCCCTAAAGACAGATTTTTTCTGAGGTCTTTTAAAGACTTGCTGAAGCATTAAAAAATACTTACCAATGTGTTTAAAGTAGTTAATCAAAATATCTATATAGTAAAGGTTGGTTATTTACTTTATGAATATCCAAAAATATAATTTTAAATGGTAAAAATCTTTATTTTTAGGGATAGTTTGTAAAAATTGACTAGTTGTCAAAACTGACTTCAATAAATAATGATCATTTAGTAAAGCATAAA
>CAZJCZ010000027.1:2674-13545 GCA_964544575.1 uncultured Flavobacteriaceae bacterium
AAAAAAACTCATTAATTATATTAATTAACATAAGTATATGGGTATGCTTTGTTATAATTTCTGAAAGAATAATTTAAGAGAAGTAAAAAACTAATTATGGTCTTTTAACTTTCTTTTTTGAATTATCTTTTTCTTTTCTCGATGCGTATAAAAAGATTGAGATGCAATAAGAAAAACAAAAATAAGGAATGAAAAAAGTATTTTTATTGACATTATTATAAGCTTAGTATGCTTATATAACGTAGGCTAAGAAAACTTTATTGTATTAATATTTATAAACAACAGCATTGATATTCATCCCTGCACCAACCGAAGCTAGAATGATAATATCTCCTTTGTGTAAGTGATGATTTTCTAGCTTGCCTTTATATACTAAATCTAATAATGTAGGAACGGTTGCAACAGAACTATTTCCTAATAAGTGGATACTCATTGGCATGATATTTTCTGGTGGGGGTGTTTTATACAACCTAAAAAAACGTTTAATAATAGCTTCATCCATTTTTTCATTAGCTTGATGGATAAATACTTTTTTAACATCTTTTATATCAACTCCGCTTTTATCCAAAGCTGTTTTCATTGCTAAGGGAACATTTGTGAGTGAAAATTCATAAATTTTACGGCCAAACATTTTAAGATATCTTACATTCGGGTCAGTATTAGGCAAATTAGATTTTCCCAAAAACAAATAATTTGCTTCATCATAAGTATGCGTAACGGCGGCATGACTTAAAATTCCGGAATTGCCATTTGTTTTTGCCTCAATGATACAAGCTCCAGCTCCGTCAGAATAGATCATTGAGTCTCTATCATGCATATCTAAAACTCTTGATAAGGTTTCAGACCCAATTACCAGACATTTTTTTGCAGCACCGGCTTTTATGAATATATCTGCTTGAATTACGCCTTGCAACCACCCTGGGCAACCAAAAACAATATCATAAGCTACACAATTGGGGTTTTTAATTTTTAAGTTGTGTTTAACCCTGGAAGCTAAACTCGGTAAAATATCAGTTTGAATAGTACCCTTTTTAATATCTCCAAAATTCTGTGCCAAAATGAGATAGTCTAAAGTTTCTGGATCTATACCTGCATCATCAATAGCCTTTTCAGCCGCTATTGTAGCCATGCTAGACGAATCTAAATCATCAGAAACATAGCGTCTTTCTTCAATACCAGTGATGGCCTTGAATTTTTCAATTATAACTTCATTAGTTCCTTCGTATGGCTCATTTTTATCACTATAAAACCTATCTTCAAGAAAATCACTGTTCTTTTTTACTACCGACGGGATATGGCTGCCGATTCCTGTAATAACTGAATTCATAATTGTAAAATAATTTTAAAATGCGAAGATAGATTTTTTTTAAATGATTAGAAAGTAAGCTAACTTTATAGTTTAGAGGTTTGTCGTTTTTTTTACGATTTGATAAAAGTTTGCTACTTTTTTTCAGAATTTATCATCTTAATTTCCATTACCGTAGCAATTGAAAGTGCTCTGATTTTAGCCATTTCAGCTTTTTGTCCGCTAAAATGTTCATCAATAGATGTAGAAAAGTGATGTAACCATGCTTTGAAATGTTCTTTCTTAAATGGAATTGTTCTATTTAGTGAAATATGAGGTTGCATGGCATTTCCTTTATAAGCTAAATCATTAAAAAGAATACCATTCCAGAAATCTGTAATTGTTTCAAGGTGCTTATCTAAATGTTTTTGATGAACAATGCTTTCAAAAAAATGCTTTAACAGGTCATCCATTAATAATTTTGAGTAGAATTCTTTGATAACAAGAGCAATATCTTCCCTATTTTGGATATCATTTTTCAATTTATTTTAGAAAAGATTTGTCGAAACCTAATGGTAAGAGCGCTTTTATGGAATTTACCATTATAATTTTTCCAGTTTCTCCCATAAAATAAATTTCTATAGCTTTATTTTGTTTTACTTCATATTCAGAAATTGCTTGCCTGCATGCGCCGCATGGAGCAACAGGATTATCAATCCCCTTTAACGATGAACTTGCTGAAATAGCCATTTTAAGTATTGCTCTATCAGGATATTTTGCGCCAGCGTAGTAAATCGCAACACGCTCTGCGCACATACCAGAAGGATATGCGGCATTTTCTTGATTATTACCTATAATAATTTCGCTATTGTCTAATAAGATGGCAGTACCCACACTAAATTTTGAATAAGGAGCGTAAGCCTTCTTTCGCGTATCAATGGCAATATTCATTAAATCTCGAACTTGTGGGTCAAGCTCAGAACTGTCATCGAACAGTTTATATTCTGTAGTTAGTTTAAGTTTTTTCATCTGTATATTATTGGTGTTTCAGATGTTGAAATAATTTCATGAGCATAAAAAACAATCATTTTATGCGAATGTACTAAAATGATTGTTTTTATGGGGTTGATTAGCTATTATTTTAAAAGTCATCAAATATATCTCCAAAATCGAAAGTAAGTGAAAAACGTAAAGTATTTTCTAGAGGATTGTTAACTTCTGTAGAATTAATTAAATATGAAAAATCAATTGTACTACTCTTAAATTTAAATCCAGCACCTAAAGTAAAATATTTACGACCACCTTTGAAATCACTTTCATTAAAATAACCTAATCTTAAGGCTACAGTTTGATCATAACTATATTCTCCTGCAAATGCCCAGGTAAATTCTTTAAGTTCTTCACTAAATCCTCCCGGAGCATCTCCAAAGGATTGAAACATACCACCTATAAAACCTACATCGTCATCTTTTCCATCTATAATTACACTATTCTCATCTCTAATGGGAGGTGTTGGCACTAACAATTTATTAAATTCTAAGTTAGCCGTTATGGTGTTCATATCATCTAAAATAAAATCAAATCCACCCCCAGCACGCAAGTTCGTAGGTATAAAATTTTCCTGCCCTCCGTCTGTCAATGAAACTTTCGGGCCAATGTTAGAAATGTTAAATCCACCTCTCCATCTACCATTGAAATTACCATAATTTTTTTCCTCTGATTGAAAATAACCGGCAACATCTACTGCAAAGGTATTAACAGTGTTTATGTTGGTGTTTTCAACTCTTAATGCATAATCAGACCTTATGTAACGAACTCCGACTGACATTGCAAAGCTTTCACTTAGCTTTAAGGCATATGATGCATCAAGGGCAAACTCATTTGGGTTTTCAGAACCAGCAGGATCACCTTGTCCGGTTGTTAGGTCAATTGTACCTAGAGAAAAATATTTTATTGAAGCAGCCCAGGCACTATTCTCATCAATACGATTAGAGAATGCTATACTACTAATGAAAATGTCATTTGTTAACTGACGCATCCAAGGAGTATAATTGATACCTATTGAATATTGAGAACTGGCAAATGCATATTTTGCTGGATTAAAAAACTGTGAGTTCGCATCAGGGGAAGTAGCTGCGCCAATATCACCCATACCACCCGATCTTGCATCTGGTGAAATTAATAAAAAGGATGCCGCTGTCGTTATTGGATTTGGCTCATCTTGAGCATAAGTATTACTTAAACAGGAAATTGCTATTAGTACTAGAAAGAATTTCTTCATTATTAAATTTTGAATTAGATTTTAATACTTTTCACTATTGTAATATGACTAATTTCTCAAACTTTTCAGCCTTAGCGTTAGAAATTGATGATTTAACGTTGAGTTTATATACGTATACTCCCTTTCCAATCTTATTACCAAAGTCATCTAAACCGTTCCAAGAAATTGATCTTGACAAATTTTCAGATTGTACAATTTGATTAATTGTTTTAACTAATTTACCTGAAACTGTAAATATCTGAATCTGAACTTCAAGGGGTTCATTCGGCTTGTTATGATTAAACCAAAACTCCGTGTAATTTATGAGTGGATTAGGATAATTTAGTACATTAGTTAACACCAAATCTTTATCATCTACTACAACAAAATTTAACGTAGCTTCTGACGGATTATTGTACGCATCCCAACATTTAAAATTAATAGTATGTAGGCCGGTTTCTAAATTTCTAAATGGAAATTTTGCTTTTCCTTTTGTAAAGTCATCAAGTTCAGTTTGATAGAAATCATTTAATATATATGGATTGGCCTGATTACCGTCTAAAATTGCAACTATATCATGATCTACAGAAGTAATTGAAGTATTAATTCCTGATTCATCTTCCAATACTGCGATAAAATAAGGTGATTCGCTTGTATTACCCCCATCAACAAAAGATTCATCATCCATAAATAGCTTTATAGTAGGTCCAACTGTATCATCCGGAGCATTTTCATCGATACCTCCAATAACTATTTCTTGATTAACCCCAGCTTTATCAATGTCTTGGTTGTCAGAATACATGCTTACTTTGGCTTTACCATAGGCAATACGAATATCTTTAGGAACAATAAAATTGAAATTAAATATGCCATTTGTTACCGATGCTCTTCCCCTGAAGATTTTACTTTCTATAGCATCAAAAGTTAGGATATTGCCAAAATTGTTATTATCCAATGTAACTCGATCAACTGATTTATCAAATATTGTGGAAGATAGTGTGCCGTTAAAATCCGTCAATATATTGTCTGATGTATCCGTTATTACACCTTCAAGGGTTACCCTTGACAATGCTTTTAGAGTATCTAAAGATTGACTGATATCAACACCATTCATTTTAGTAAGCTTTATTTTAGGTTGAGGTTGTGCTAATTTCATAGCAGGGTCACCTAGATAGAATACGAACAAACGCTGACTTGAATTGGGTGCGGCAGGGTCATTTTTCATTTCCATCAAGGCCTCTGCAATTGTATAATCTTCACCTCCAAAACCAAATAATTTTTTAACCAATATTTCATTAAAACGTTGACCAACACTAATAAAAATTTCTCTTGTTGTAGTGATCATGCTTGTTGCTCCTCCATTAGGATTTAAAAAAACAAATTCTCCGGCAGTAGGCCTTAAAGGATTATCAAACCTTGAGAATTCACAGGTAACGGTGATCATTAATGGTAAAGTGCTTGGGTTGTTCCATTCTTGAATTTGAGGAACCTCTAAAAAACGTTCTTGAGCCCATCCATCTTCACCGCCATGCCCAAAATAGTTGATGACAAGAGAGCCTGTTTCAATGGCATTATCTATTGCTTCTTTTACATCAGGATATCGTTCACCACCAGCAGAAGTTTCTTGTACATACGCATCTGCATAAATTTTAGTTAAATTAAAAATTGGCCTTCTATTCTTAATAGTATCGGCTATTCTTTCTACAGTTTGTTGAAGTACAAATTCACTAGCAGTATCAGGATCATCAGCAACTAAAGTTACTTTATTTCGCCAATCTCCGTAAGAGGCAGTTGCATAGTAATTTAAAGTTTTATCAATGACAGCTCTAGCTTCTGTAATTGAAGTAACCGGATATCGTCCTGTGGCCACATCTTGCTCATCACTTGTATCCAAACCACCCTCATTTGTGTCCATCATTCCATAATAGTCATCAGTAACGTATGATCTGGCTAAATCAAAACTTTCGAAAGATTCAAAAGCTGGTACAATGTTATTGTTATCGCTAATTCTATCTTTAAAATCATAGGAAGAATCACCAAATAAACAAACATATTTTATTTTTGAATCTGTAGTGGACGCATTTAAATAAAGATGCCTTACAAAATCTTTTATGGCAGTTAAATCAGGAGAACCAGAGCTAAACTCATTATATATTTCTTCTAAATCGATAACTTTAACCGAAAGTCCGCTATTTTCTCTGTGATGTATTGCCAATCGTTCAACTTCCGATATTAAGTAATCTCGAGTAATAATTACATAATCAATATCTTGTAAACTATGCAAGTTTTGATTATTAACTAGGCTAGAGGGTAATAAATCAGGACTGAAATAGTTAAGATCATTTAAAACAATATATTCTTTTAAAGGACCTCCATTAGCTTTAAAGGTAAAGCTGTTTCCTGTTGATTGATTACTTACAATTTTTGGGTTGATATAGTCAGTAATATTCCAAACTTGAGAAATATTAGAACTGTTTTGTATTGAATATTCAATAATACTAGTTGAGGGTAAGTTAGCAGCGTCAAAACTTCTAAACGAAAATTGCACATCATTAGCGATCAATTTTTTTACACCTATTAATTCAATATAATCTAAATATGCTTTCGCAGAAGGGTTACCATTATTATTATAGGTTATTTCCACCTGGATTGGATTGCTGCTTATATTAATGTTTTGTATGGCTTCTTTCGGTATTGCTAATGTCAAATTATTAGAAGAAGAGGGCAGGGCTGGAAAATTTATCGCAGTTAAATTTTGACCATTAACTTTAATATTCATTTGTGATGAGGTAGAAGAAATAGTGATTCCTCTTACTCTAATATATACATCTTCTGAAGTATCCAGGTTTTCAAAATTAAAAGTAACCGTGGTTGTATTATTAAAACTCAAATCATGACCAAACCATTGCTGTCCATTGGCAAATAGGTTTGTGTTTTCTTCTTCAAAAAAAACATAATCATTAAATGTTGAGATTTGTTGCGTTGCAGGATCAATAATATCAAGATCGTTTTCAATACGTTTTCCGGCCCCATTGTCAACCGTTATAAAGTAGTAAGCCTTATCAGAGTAAATATTGGTTTGATGTCTTGATAAATCAGGTTGAGAAGGGCTTACATTCCATTGATGCGGCCCTTTGCCGTAAAAAAGGATATAATCATTTGCATCAAAAGTTCCGTCATTTTCACCCGATACCACAATGGCATTTTCTTGCAAGCCGTCATATCTGAAAGCATTATTTAACATAGGCAATAGTTGCCCTCCGTTACCATATATTCTAATATTCTTAGGGTTTACTTCATTGGTATTAATACCTAAGTTTTGCAAAAATGATCTATCAATTTTAAAAACACCAGTAGTATCAATAGAAAATTTGAACCAAGTACCTTGAGATAATACAGAATTTTTTATCGAAGAAAATGATTTGCTTTGTGCAAAAACAAATGAGGTAATAAGTAGGAATATAAATAATGTACTTTTCTTTTTTAGCATCATACCATAAATAAACGCAAGTTAAACATACTTATTTTAATTAATTGCAAGGTTACACATAATAAAGAAATAAAACAATCGTTATACAAGCATTGCAAGGCATTTTATGTCTATGAATTAATGATAGAAACACTTACATCCCTAAATTTAAATTGAAGCGTTAATATGAAAAGTTATATTGGAAAGAAAATTTTGTTATCAGTTCTAATAGCAACAACTTTAATAAGTTGTAGTAAGAATTCTAGAACTCATTCAGAACTCACAGGTTGGAGATTTAATGACCCAACCTATGGTGGATTTACAGCTAATACAAACTATGAAGGTCAAAAAGTTCCTCCTGGAATGGTACTTATTGAGGGGGGTACATTTACCATGGGTAGTGTACAAGATGATGTATTGTTTGATTGGAATACAACACCTACCAAACAACAGGTTCGCTCATTTTATATGGATGAAGCTGAGGTTACCAATTTAGAGTATTTATTTTATCTGCAATATTTAGAAAAAGTATATCCTCCATCGGATGATAATTATCGAAAAATTTATCAAGGGGCATTACCTGATACTTTAGTTTGGAGAGATGCACTTGGTTTTAATGAATTATTGGCTGAGTCTTATTTTCGCCACCCTTCATATAGTGATTATCCTGTTGTTGGTGTGTCTTGGAATCAAGCGTCTGAATACTGCAAATGGAGAACAGATAGAGTTAATGAAAAGATATTAATGGATAAAGGGGTACTAAAATCACTATTTGATATGGATTCGGTTACTGTTGAAGGGAAAAATCGTTTTGATACAGGTACATACTTAGCTAATCCTAAACTATTATTTGATGGCGATGAAAGTATTTATGACAGAGGGTTGCCAGATTATTCTAAAAAAACTGTTAAGAAAACGAGTAAAAGAGATAGAAGAGCAGAAGCTGACGCTGTTGCAGATGTTGAGGTTGATGAAGCAGCAGATGATGGTGAAAAAAGATCAAGAAGAAGTAAAAAATCCAAAAAATCATCACAAAGAGGTTTTACGGGGAGACACGTAAAGACTTCAGATGGTTTACTGACCCAACGATTCAGATTACCAACAGAGGCTGAATGGGAGTATGCTGCTAAAGCTGAAATTGAAAATAGAGAATATAATTCTATTAGAGGAAGAAAAAAATATTCTTGGAATGGTAGCTCTACCAGAGACCAGTCAAGAAGAAGAGCAGGTGATCAAATGGCCAACTTTAAACAAGGGAAAGGTGATTATAGTGGTTTAGCTGGATGGAGTAATGATGGTGCTGATATTACTATTAAAATAAAATCGTACGATGCAAATGCTTTTGGATTATATGATATGTCAGGTAATGTTGCGGAATGGGTTGCCGATGTTTATAGGCCAATAATTGACAACGATGCCAATGATTTTAATTATTTTAGAGGTAATGTATTCAAGAAAGCATTGATAGACGAAGAAGGAAAAGTAGTAGTAGTTGATTATAATAGTATTGAGTTTGATACATTGGATAATGGTAAAATAGTTCCTAGAGATTTACCTGGAAGTATTAAATACGTTCCAATTACGAAGCGTGACGCTTTTATGAGACCTAACTATGAAAAAGCTAATAATATTGGCATCAATGACGGAGATATGGCGTCTACCAAACTATATTACCAGAATGAAGAAGATATGGAAACTAAACCAAGAATGTATAATTCTCCTAAAACACCAAGACAAATTGGTGAGAGTGGTTTGATCATTCAACAATATGATACAAAACAGAGAAATACATTGATTAGTGATCAATCTAGAGTTTTTAAAGGAGGTTCATGGAAAGACAGAGAGTATTGGTTAGATCCTGCTCAACGTAGATATTTGCCTCAATATATGGCAACAAATTATATAGGATTTAGATGTGCTACCGATAAATTAGGAGCTATGTCATATAAGCGAAGACGTAAAACACCTACAAAATAAATTATTAAATAATTTTAATAAAAATTAAAACTCAATACAACAAATTTGTATTGAGTTTTTTTTATTTTTAACAGATGAACATTCATAAATTATATCAACTTTACCAACAATCATATAAAGTCTCAACAGATACAAGAAAAATAGAAAGCGACTCTCTATTTTTTGCATTAAAAGGTGATAATTTTAATGGAAATGAATTTGCTGAAGAGGCTTTGAAAAAAGGAGCCTCTTATGCAATTATTGATGAAAAAAAATATCAGTCACGACCGAATATTGTTTTAGTTGAAGATGTTTTAAAATCATTACAGTCTCTAGCGGCTTACCATAGAGAACAGTTAGGAATTCCAATTATTGGTTTAACAGGTAGCAATGGTAAGACCACTACCAAAGAATTAATAAATGCAATACTTTCATCAACCTATAAAACTGTTTCAACCATTGGGAATTTAAATAACCACATTGGGGTGCCGTTAACCCTGCTTTCAATGACGCCTGAAACAGAAATTGGTATTGTTGAAATGGGTGCTAATCATTTAAAAGAAATTGAATTCTTATGTGATATAGCCTTGCCTGATTATGGTTACATTACTAATTTTGGCAAAGCGCATTTAGAAGGTTTTGGTAGCTTGGAAGGAGTAATTAAGGGTAAAACAGAGTTATATCGGCATTTAAAAAAACGAAACAAAATCGTATTTGTTAATGGGAATGACCCTTTGCAAATTATGAAGTCTATGGAAGTTAAAAGTATAACTTTTGGTTCTGAAAATGCTACACACAATATTAAGTTTATCGAAGCGGATCCGTTTGTTGTTTTACAATACGATTCGGTTATTATCAATAGTAAATTAATTGGAGCCTATAATTTTAATAATATTGCAGCTGCTATTGCCATAGGGAATCATTTTAAAGTTTCTGATAAGGCCATTAAAGATTCTATTGAAAATTATATACCTGCCAATAACCGTTCACAAATTATTCAAAAAGGTAGCAATACTATAATTTTAGACGCTTATAACGCAAATCCTACCAGTATGAAAGCTGCCCTGGACAATTTATCAGGTTTAACAGATATCAATAAAATTGCAATCTTAGGTGATATGTTTGAATTAGGTTTGGATGCGACAATAGAACATCAACGAATTGCCGACCTAACAACAACCTTAGGGATAGAGAAGGTTTATTTAATAGGTGCGAATTTTTTTAGGACAGCACCCAAAAAGACCAATATTGAACTCTTTAGGACATTTGATGAATTTAAAACTCATATTTCTGATTTAAAATTTGACCGATCAACGTTGTTGATCAAAGCCTCTAGAGGAATGGCCTTAGAGAGGATAGTTGATTTAATATAATTACATATTCTGTAATAGAAACTCCTTGAAAGCATTCCAATAAGCTTCATGGCCTTCAGTAGAATCCCAAATTGCTCTTGAACCATGAATACCTTCAACATCTGGTTTAAAATGTGTAATGTATTTGGGTTTTACAAAACGAATAAGTTTTTCCACCGGTCCTATTTCTCGTTGAGATGAGGTTATAAAAGTGGGTACCTTAATTTGTTTAATAGTATCAGCTAAAGACATGTTTTTTAAATACTCTCCCGGGCTAAAAGCAGCAACTGCCTTTATTTTCTTATTTTCACTTCCCAGCCATAAAGCCAGAGAAGCGGAGTAAGAACTACCAACTAAGATTATTGGTTGGCTTCCATTCAATTCATACAAATAATCAATAGCAGCTTCAAGATCTTGCTTAGCACCAGCATATCCTACATTCATTAATTTAGAATCCGCATTTTTGGCAGTCCTATTAATAATACCATTTACTTCTTTTCCTGATCTTTGGTCAATAGCCATACAAGAAAAACCTAATTTGTTTATTTT
>CAZJCZ010000027.1:13645-18390 GCA_964544575.1 uncultured Flavobacteriaceae bacterium
CTTTTCCTGATCTTTGGTCAATAGCCATACAAGAAAAACCTAATTTGTTTATTTTATTAGCTGTTTCAATATATTCTCCTCTGCTAAACCCTGCTTGGTGGCAAAGAAGAACAGTTGGTTCTATGTCATTCAAAAAATAGGTGTCTGCCGTTATTAAAACGGAATCTTTAGCATAAAAAGTAATTGTGTTAGAGTATTTGCCGATTTGGGAAAATGACGTATAAAAAGAAACTATAGTAAAAAATAATAAATAATATCGCATGCCAATTAATTTTTGCAGACGAAATATAGGAAATAAAGAATTATTTTAAAATTTATGTAATAGATTTAACATTGAATTAAGAATATTGTAGCTCAATAAAAATATCATTTAACTTATTTACCGCAGTTTCTACTGCACGGTCAAAAGCATCTAATATTTCTACTTCTTTTGTGCTGCTGTCTTTAAAATAAATGAAGAAAGTAGTACTTTTTTTAATATATTTTGATTCTGGATCTATTTTAAATATTCCCAAACTCGAACAAACACCTAACATCATTGTCGCCAGAATATCGAAGAAACCTTGTTCTTTTTCTTGAATTTCAATTCTATCGACCAGATCAAAATTGATTTTCATTGAATTGGGTTTAAATCCTTCATCAACTATTTCAAAATCATTATCACCGATTTTAATTACGCAAATTGGATTTCCCCTAATTCTATAAAAACGCATGAATACAATTTTTAATAAAAGTACGAAAAAACTACATTCTTTCAGGTACTTCAATACCCAATAATTTAAAAGCATTTTTAATTACTTCACTCACTTTTTTTGATAATTGAGTTCGGAAAATCTTTTCTTGTACCTTATCACAACCTAAAATAGGTACACTTTGGTAAAAAGAATTATATTCTTTAACAAGATCATAGGTGTAATTAGCTATTAAAGCCGGGCTATAATTATCAGCAGCTTGCTGTACAACTTCAGGAAATAACGCCAATTGTTTTATTACCGATCTTTCTTTTTCATGCAATGTTATATCATTTGGGTTTGACATAACGGTAAAATCAAAATCAGCTTTGCGTAAAATGGATTGTATTCTGGCAAAGGTATATTGTATAAATGGACCTGTATTTCCATTAAAATCTATGGATTCTTTTGGGTCGAAAAGAATACGTTTTTTCGGATCAACTTTTAAAATATGATATTTTAAGGCCCCTAAGCCAATAGTTTTATAAAGTGCTTCTTTTTCGTCTTCGGAATAACCTTCTAGTTTACCTAACGCTAATGAAATTTCTCTGGCTGTATTTGTCATTTCAACCAATAAATCATCGGCATCAACAACAGTACCTTCTCGTGATTTCATTTTTCCTGAAGGCAGATCAACCATTCCGTAACTTAAATGAAATAGATTTTTTGCCCATTCAAAACCCATTTTCTTTAAAATTAAGGATAACACTTTAAAATGGTAATCTTGCTCATTACCTACTGTATAAACGAATCCATCGACATCAGGATGATCTTTTATTCGTTGAATGGCAGTGCCAATATCTTGGGTCATATAAACAGCTGTACCATCAGAACGCAAAACTATTTTTTCGTCTAAACCTTCTTCTGTAAGGTCTATCCAAACTGAACCATCATCTTTTTTTAAAAAAACTCCTTTTTTTAAACCATCAGTAACAATATCTTTTCCAAGTAAATATGTATCACTTTCATAATAATAGTCATCAAAACTTACACCTAAGGCCTTATAAGTTTGCTCAAAGCCTTTGTAGACCCATTGGTTCATTTTTTTCCATAGAGCAACAACTTCATGATCACCTGCTTCCCATTTTCTTAACATTTCCTGAGCTGCTAACAATATTGGTGCTTGTTTTTTAGCATCAGTTTCTGTTAATCCGTTCTCTATTAAGATTTCAATTTCTTTTTTGTATTCCTGATCAAATTTCACATAATAATTCCCAACAAGTTTATCGCCTTTCAAACCGGTATTTTCAGGAGTTTCATTATTACCATATCGTTGCCATGCTAACATACTCTTACAAATATGGATACCTCTATTGTTTATGATTTGAGTTTTATAGACTTTTTTACCGGAAGCTGCTAGAATTTCAGAAACAGAAAAACCTAATAAATTATTGCGAATATGCCCTAAATGAAGTGGTTTATTAGTGTTTGGAGAGGAGTACTCTACCATTACTGATTTAGAATTAGCTTTTGGTACAGTATATCCAAAATTTGGAGTGTTATTTATTTCTTCAAAATTGTTGATGAAATAAGCATCACTTAAAACCAAATTTAGAAAGCCTTGTACTACATTAAAATCAATAATTTCATCAATATTCTCTTTAACATAATCTCCTAAGCTGGTAGCTAATTGAACTGGGTTTGTTTTGATCACCTTCAACAAAGGAAATACCACAACAGTGATATCGCCTTCAAAATCTTTACGTGTTGCTTGAAACTCAACTGTATCAATTTGAACATTATAAATTGCGTGTAATCCTTTTTGAATAGAAGATTTTAATATATTTTGAATATTCATTAACGTAAAAAATTAAAGCGGTAAAATTAAATAATTAATATAAGGATTTACTATTTTTATTGACAGTTATTAATAATCAGAAAATTGAACATTTGAAAACTGATAAAACGAAAGTTAAAAGAGCTCCAAAAAGAGGACATTACGATACTAAAACAATTTATAAAATTTTAGATAATGATTTTATTTGCCAAATTGGATTTGTCTATAATGGCTATCCTGTTGTAATACCAACAATTTATGGTAGAAAAAATGATTATTTGTACTTTCATGGAGCAAGTGTGAGCCGTTTACTCGTAACTATGGAAGAAGGGGTGCCGATTTCATTAAATGTTACTCAAACTGATGGTATTGTACTAGCACGCTCTGCTTTTCACCATTCGTTGAATTACCATTCGGTTACTGTTTTTGGTCATGCCGAATTAGTAACTGATCAAAAGGAAAGATTAGATGCACTAAAAGTAGTTTCAGATCAGATAATACCCATGCGTTGGGAGGAGGCAAGATTACCAAACGAGAAGGAGTTAAAAGCTACTAAAGTTCTTAAATTAAAAATTACCGAGGCCTCTGCTAAAATTAGAACTGGTCCCCCGAAAGATGAGAAAGCTGATTACGATTTGGATATTTGGGCAGGTGTCATACCTATTGAAAAAAAATATGGTAAACCGATAGCTGACCCTGATTTAAAATCAGGAATTCCCGTAGCAAATAGTGCCATAAAATTAATTAAGGATTAGTTTATGAACTATTCTATATAGTATTCTTTATTCAATTTAGCAACAGTACAATTCCAATGAAGATCACTTTTAATTTTTGTTTTTAAAGCTTGACTTTGATGTGGTTCGCCATGATTAATAAACGTAAGCTTTGGGGGTGGGTTGAAATGTTGTAACCAATCTAATAATTCTGATTGATCAGCATGGCCTGAAAATGCATTTATCTTAAAAATTTCAGCATTTACTTTGTGGTAATTTCCAAAAAATTTAATTTCTGCATCTCCAGAAAGTAGTGCCCTACCTCGAGTGCCTTCTGCTTGATAACCAACTATTAAAACACTATTTTTTTTTTCAGATATACATTTATCTAAATAATGTAATACTCTTCCTCCGGTTATCATACCGCTTCCGGCCAATACTATTTTTGGATTGTCACTATTTACAATAGCTTTCGATGCACTTACGTTACTTATTAACCCAACAGTTGATAACATACTATTTATATCATCATTTGTTAAATTGTGATACTTTTTATGATTAAAATAGACTTCAGTAGCATTTACGCCCATAGGACTGTCTAAGTAAATGGGTATATTGGGTAATTGTCCTTTCCGTTTAAGAATACTTAAAAGGTAAATAATTTCTTGAGCTCTTTCTACTGAAAATGTCGGTATTATTAAAACCCCTCCTTTTGTAAAAGTATGGGTAATATATTTAAGCAACTCATCTCCAATAGAAATTTTCTTATGCAATCTATTGCCATAAGTAGATTCAATTACAACATAATCGGCTTTTTCAATATATTCATATTGAGGTAACAGGATGGGTTTTTTTCGACCGATATCACCTGAAAAAACGATAATTTTTTCATTAATGCTCAACACAATAAAAACACTTCCTAATATATGACCACTGTTAATAAACTTAAATTTTACAGAATCATCAATATCATGCCATTTATTTGACTCAAAAGTTTCAAAGAGAAGCATGGTATTCTTAGCATCATCAACATCATAAAGGGGTTTGGCAGGTTTATGTCTTGTATAACTGTATTTATTTGCTCTACGCGCATCTTCTTCTTGAATTTTACCACTATCTAACAATATGATTTCTGTTAAATCTTTAGTAGGCCTAGTACAATAAATTTTCCCTTTATAACCGTTTTTAACCAATAATGGTAAATATCCCGTATGGTCAAGATGAGCATGAGTCAATAATATGGCATCCAGCTCATCTAAATCTATTGGTAGTGGTTGCCGATTTTTTAACCGTAATTCATAAAGTCCTTGAAACAAACCACAATCAATCAATATTTTTTTGTACTGAGCCTCAAGTAATATTTTTGAACCCGTTACGGTACCAGCGCCACCAAAAAAAGTTAATTTCATTTTATAAAGTATTAATAATACTTTGTAATTTCTATGACAAATTAAGTACAAATTCTAATCTTTGAAATGATATATATCATTTCAAAGATTACACATAATGTATACCTTTAGCTTA
>CAZJCZ010000028.1:0-18075 GCA_964544575.1 uncultured Flavobacteriaceae bacterium
GAGCGCTTGACTGGCAGTCAAGAGGTCGTGGGTTCGACTCCCATCTTCTCCACTAAGTAAATAAAGGGCTTCAAGAGTTTTTAACTTTTGAGGTCTTTTTTAATTTGCACGCAATTTGCACGCAAATAAACTCAATATAGGATAGATTCATTTGTCATGAATTAATATCAATTTACTAATATCCTAATTAAATCATTTTTATTATATTGCTATTAGGTGTAATTTATTTAGTAGTTATCCGTGTAAGAATTTCGACAGGATTCAAACCTTGTGCTTGTATCCCTTTGTTTATCGGTTCTGTACTAAATGCTATGTTTTATGTTGACGAATTGTGAACTCCTAATAATACTCAATAATTAGATTTAGTATTTCGTCTAATGTAAAGATTCAAATAATAAACTAAGTCAATTTGAAATTGATTATAGCCATGCTTACTCAGGATTGCCCTTTAGGGATTACTTTCCCCAGTCCATGGGGGAGTAATCCCTCTTTCTCCGCTAAAATTTAGTGCGATTTATTATCATTCTACAGCAAAATCAACTGTTCGCAGGCTTTTTTAGTTAAATTAACTTCTTTTGAGGCTCTCCGAAATTTTACTTCCAAATTTATTAAGAGTTAATTCCATTACATAGACATTGTTGGTGAGTGAAAATCCATATCATATTGTATCTTGAGATCAGTGAGTTTATTAAAAAATGATTTATTTTCTCTAAATAAATTGTTTTTTCTAAAATTTATAAATTTTCCTTGAGCGTGAATACTAGAGCCAGATGCTTTATATATAACTAAGTGATAATATGGTATTACCCAAGTGAAGTTTTGTAAACCTTTATTGATCATCAACAGAATACCAGTTGGGCGCAATTCAATGTTCGCATAATTAATATCGGAAACCACATTCATATACAAATGCATATTTGGGCTTACCTTTTCGATCATCATGCGTTTAGATCCAATCCCATTCATTTTAATTCTATGTAATAAAGAGAAAGGTTTACCGACAAGACCTTCTATTAGCTTCTGGTTTTCTTTACTGCTATATGTTGTATTTAAGATCATTTTATAAATTTTGAAGAGTGTGCTTTTTATCATTATTTTCTTTTGGACGCTGATAAGAAAGTCGTTTTTTAAGTTTAGGTATTGCGTATCCATCCAAACCATTTATAGTAGCTATTTGAGCTTCAGAAAGGTTTACAAATCCGTCTTTATCCAATAAGCCACTATTGATATAAACACCTTGTATTTCACCTACCAAAAGTTTTGTATTATTTGCTTCTATTTCATATTCTTCAATATATTTTATTGCTATTTGTATAGGCGAGCCTTTTACAAAAGGAGCATAAAAGTCTGATTTATATATTTGATCTAGTGTTGTAACATCAAACTCTGATATATGTTTAGGGTATTTTGCAGATGTGTGATGTGCGGCTTCCAAAATATCCTCATGAATATGATTTATGGTGTAATAGCCTGTTTCTTTTATGTTTTCATATGTATTTCGCGGTACAGTTGTTGGTCTCATAAACAAACCTAAAAGTGGAGGGTTTGAGCCTAAGTGGGTGACAGAACTAAAAACTGCTACATTAGTAATATTGTCTTTTGATTTTGTCCCTATTAAATTAGCAGATTTGTAACCTGAACAGCTGTTTATCAAATTAATTCTATATAAATTATGTAATTCACTAATAGATGAGTTGTCGAAATATTTCATTAAAAAGTATTGAAATTGTTAATGATTACATCTTTCGCTTTTAAGTCGAACATTAAATTGTATAAACCGAAAAAAGTTCTATTTATGTAAATAAAATGTTTAGAACCTCTGCTGCCATTCATTTTTCTTAGTTCTGTACTTTTACTGTAACGCTCTCCCAAATCGGCAATTTTTTTAAAGAAAACACCATCTGAAAAATCAAAAACATCTTCGTTGAAAGGTTGGGTGAATAAACTCAACATTTCATGAAACATAACCGTAAAAAAATCAATTTCTTCTTTAGAATCATCATTTCTTAAAATTTCTAACTCAAATAATTTCTCTTTGAAAATTGTTGGATTATTGATAATTTCTTTTCTGGCAAGTTCAAAATAGGGGATGTAGAAATCATCTGGAATTGATTTCATACAGCCAAAGTCGAGCGCAACGAGTTTACCTTTACTGGTAATTAAAAAATTCCCCGGATGTGGATCTGCATGTACTTTTTTTAATATATGGATTTGAAACATGTAAAAATCCCATAAAGCTTGCCCGAGTTTGTTCGATTTAGAAGTATCGGTGTTATAAGCCGTGAATTCAGACAGATGTTCACCTCGCATCCAATCCATTGTAATGATCCGATCAGAAGATAGGGATGTATAGTATTTAGGAAATAGGAGATTTGGAATGTGAGCACAAGCCTTGGCAATTTCTTTACTTTGCTCTATTTCCAGTAAATAATTTGTTTCTTCTATGAGCTTACCTTCAACTTCTTTAAAATATTTATCAGAGTCTTTTCCTGTAATATTAAACATACTCATGGCAATAGGTTTAACCAAAGCCAGATCGGACGTAATACTTTGAGCAACACCCGGGTATTGTATTTTAACGGCTAGTTTTATATTGTCTTTTTCTGCATAATGTACCTGGCCAATGCTTGCTGCGTTTACCGAAGTTGAATTAAAAGAATCGAAAATTTGATTGGGATGTTTTCCAAAATATTTTTGAAATGTTCTGACTACCAGGGCCGGAGAAAGTGGAGGTACAGAAAATTGGGCTAAGGAGAATTTTTCAACATAAGCTTGGGGTAATATATTTTTTTCCATACTTAGCATTTGTGCCACCTTAAGGGCACTTCCTTTAAGATTCTTTAAACCATCATAAATATCTTCCGCATTGTTTATGTTCAATCGCTCTTTTGCCTCAACTTCCGGGTTCACCAACTTATCACCATAATATTTTAGGTAATTCACACCAACTTTTGCACCGGTTTGAACTAGCTTCGTAGCACGATGTATTTTTGAGATAGGAATTTTATCTATTGTATTCATACTACTCTTCTAATTTGGATTAACTTGTTCTTTGTATAAAAATTTACCCAAATCTAAAAGGCTTTTGATCGGGGTTGTATCTAGCAAGTCAAAACTGGTATTTACAGATTTCTCAATAAAAATATCTGTTTTCTCAAAGGATGGTGAAGAATCATCCAGCCAAAATCTTATGGTTAGTAAGAGTTGTATCCAAGCTGAATTTTTTATGGTTTTATGCTGAAAATTTTGAAGTTGCTTTTGTTTTAAATCCATTGTCTGGATATCTATGCCTTCAATAAATGAAGCAAAGCTTTTCTTAAGACCAGACAGCAAATTAAGAGACTTTAAATTGTTTTTATTATCATCCAGAACATATACTACATAACTTCTGTTTGCCGTAAGATTTTCAAAGAAAGTGTAGTAGAAACTCAGTAGTTTGTTTCGGGCGTTAAAAGATGTATAGTCTTCACTTTTATGCAATGCTTTGAGGGTATTATCATAAAAAGTCATGAAAATATTCTTTTCAAGCGCATCGAACGTCCCGAAATAATTGTAAAATAAAGTTTCTTCAAAATTGTATTTTTTTGCGAAACTATATACTGATTTAGGCTTGGAACCATTTTCCAGGACATAACTCATATAATATGATGTGATATCAATTGCTGTAATATTTTTTTTCTTTGCCATGATTTTATATATTATAGACAAAGATACAAATAAAAAGATAATGTTTAATAAATTTAACAAAACATTAAACAAAAAGATTGAAATTATGCATTGCCCTAAACTTATTGTACTCAAAGAATGACGAATGACTTATTAATTTACTTTGCTCTGTTTTTATTGCTACTGTTAAGGTTCTTGGTAATTATTAAATAAGGAATAATCAATGGTTATAGAAGAAATCTTATTTTTATATTCTATTAAAACTATAATTAACAAATGAATTACTTAAAAATACTTTCATATGCAACAATGATGTTAACAATTGGTACTGCTAACTGTCAAGATCTTTCATCGCATCAATGGAAGGATAGATTGGTATTGGTATTATTTGACAGTGTAAGTATAGCTACTTATCAAGATCAGATTAAACAATTTCAAGAGAACGAGAACGGATTAAACGAACGAAAACTAATAATATATCATATCAATCCTAAGGAATATAAACGGGGATTATTAAATAGTAATTGGCAAAGGTCAAAAAGATTATTTAATCAATATAAAAAGACAGATACTCATTTTGAGATTATTTTAATTGGTCTAGATGGTGGTATTAAATGGCGTCAATCGGAATTCGTTTCTTGTAAAGAATTGTTTGCTGTTATTGATGTTATGCCAATGAGACGTGCAGAATTAAATAAAAAGGAAAAACGAAATTGATGTTTTAATATTAAGAATATAAAGAACCCTCCTAGTTAAATAATAAATTATACCAAAAAGACTAATTTATTAAAATTCATCTAAAGAATCACAAGAGAGTTCCTCGTTTCTTCTTACTGTATCACACCACAACCAATTCTGGCACCTGCAGCACCCGCAGGTTGAGAGGTAAAATCATCTGGACCTTGATGAATGATAATTGCTTTTCCTAAAATATTTTTAGTTTCATCTTCACAACCAATGCACCAAAGATCAGTTTCTCTGGAAATTGAACCTTTACCATCTTTCCCTATTACAATATTTCCAATATCTCCTTTGTGAAAAGGTGGTTCTTCCCATTTACCATGACTCTTATTAGTTGGATTCCAATGCCCACCTGCAGATTTGCCATCAGCCGAGCTGCAATCTCCTTCTGCATGAATATGAATGGCATGATTACCTTCAGTAGCATTATTAATGGTGGCTTCCATGGTTACAACACCATTCTTCTCAGTAAAGGTGACTTGACCGGAAACATTGCTATTGCTTTTTGAATCTATTAAAGCAATGGCTTCTTTTTTGTCTACATCGCAAGAAATCAACGCAACGAATGCTATCATGCAATAAGAAAACTGAATTAATTTCATAATTATATTTTAGAGTTTATTTTATTACTCATTGGGTTCGTAATAGAAAAATAGTAATCTATTAGCTGTCCATTTTCATCGACTAAATATTTTTGAAAATTCCATTTTATACTAGAACTCTTTTTCCCGTTCAATTCTTTTAGTCAACCATGCATATGATTGATGTTGGTCATCGCCTTTAACCTTGATCTTTTCGGAAATAAGAAATTCCACACTATCATTTTTAATTTTAAAATGAACAAAATATACTAAACAGCTCAAAAATACAAAATGTTTATATATATTTGAATAATATTAAACAAAAATATATGTTAAATATTCATAGGTAAATAGATTTTTCGTATGGTATTAACCCATTTTTCATCGCGATGTAAAGCTTAAATAAATTGCAGAAACGACAATATAATGTTTAACTTTAAAAAAAATAACTTATGGAATATGTAATAAATGCGATTAAAATTATTATTGCTATTAGTATTATAAATGTATGGTTATTCCGATTCAATCAATCTTCAGTTTGGAGAGGTGGTAATTCAAAAACTATGAAACAAGAATTTGAGGCTTATAGTTTGCCCAAATGGCTTATGTATACTGTTGGATTTTTTAAAGTAATATTGTCTTTAGCACTTCTTGCTTCAATTTATTTTAAGGAATTAGAAATACCCTCAGCATTAGGTATTGCTACATTGATGTTAGTAGCTATTTTTATGCATATTAAAATAAGTGACCCGATTAAAAAATCATTACCGGCTTTTATATTTTTAGTGCTGTCACTGATCGTTGTGCTTATAGATTGATTTACACTATATATAAATTTTCAGAAAATTTAGAAAAAGGTAACCACTGAGAATCATATAAATAAATGATGGAAACAAAAGTATGAAGCTATCTTTTATTTTTAGTCGTATAATGAATCCTAACAGCATTTGCAGACTAAGTCCTGCTGTAGCCACAAGCCCTGTAATTGGTATTGCCAGACTAACAAGTAAAAAAATTCCCCCTAGCAATTGTAAGATTCCAGTGAGATTTTGTTGTGTGTTATTCAACTGCAAACGTTTGAATTCCGATTTCATTTGATTTGAATATAGACAGGTATATCCATAAAATAAAAATGAAATTGCCAAAAAAAGAATTAGAAAATTATGTATAGCATCCAAATTATAACTAACTGATGTCATTTATAATTAGTTCCCAAATCATATCCGCATTTAATCGAAAACTATTTATAAAGTCAAAATTACACTCTTGTGGAGGTATGAGGGATAAAAAAGGAAACTTGTTCTTGTCTCTATATAAATGATATATTTTCCCCTTTACAGGCTCAAAATTGAATTTAGCATTGTAAACCATATTATTGTATTCAAATTGCTGCATCATATTTTCAAAAGACAATTTTAATTCATTATGTTTAGCTTCAAATAGATGATTTACCTTTTGAATATGTTGGTTTTTCCAGAGTGCAGTGTTCCCGACTTTAATTGCTGGCGCACCAACATTGGTCCCATAAGGTTTTAGTGAAGCATCATATCTGTTACTTTCTTCATCGAATACAATATTATCTGGTTTAGAATTATCCATTTTAAGGCTTTCTTCATTTATTGAATCACAAAATTACAAAATGTTCAACAAATATAACTAATAATTAAACAAAAAAATATATTTATGAATAAAACGATTTAAATATAAATGAGGGTATAAAAACCAAAGTTATATTTTCTGTCTTTTTTTAATTTAACTAAATTTTTTTCAAAGAACCGATCTTCCAATTCAATTTTTGGGACGGTACTCCCCATATCTATTTTTTTCCTTTTTTCGGAATTGGTATCAAAAACTAAATAAGCAATAAACAATAGTAAATAAATTATCAGGTAAAAACGGTAGAAGTTTCTAAACTTTTTGTATTCGAGATTATTGGGATAAATATTTCCAAAAAGCCCTTTGATTTCTTTAAAAAAAATCGGTTTAATGTTAATCACCCAACTATCAGTTTGGTAAACTATTTTACGGAATTTACTTCTGTAATAGCTTAATGGCAATCCCCAAGCTACAAAAAGTATAAACCATATATTTTTAATGATAAAATCCATTGTAGTTTATTTTTTAGGAAACCAGGGAAAAAAGGAATTTGTTTTTTGAATGTATGTACGGTATTGTGGTTTTGACTTGTTTAAGGTATTTTCGAGCAAGGCCACACCCGATACTTTTATAATCAGTAAAGTCATTACTACAGAACCAATAATTTGCCAATAACTTCCGGCTGCAATACTAAGAAGTGCATAGGCCCACCACACAGCTGAATCGCCAAAATAATTAGGATGCCGTGTGTATTTCCAAAAGCCTGTATTCAATACCTTTCCTGTGTTCTTGTCATCTCGTTTAAAACGTGATAATTGAAAATCGCTTCCCGCTTCAAAAGTAAAACCAATCAGCCAAATTAAAATCCCAGCGTAATCGAGCAGATTTAGGTTTCCTGAATGGTTACTCATGCTAATTCCTAATAATGGAAAAGAAATAATCATAATTAGAATGCCTTGTAATAAAAAGGTTTGAAAATAACTGAACCACCAATAACGCTCGGTGCCATATTTATGTCTGAATTCTTGATACCTGAAATCCTCACCTTTGCCAATATTTCTGTAGGCAAGATAAATAGCAAGTCTTAAACCCCAAATGGAAACCAATACCAATATCAGAATTTTTCTAGGATTTAATTCGCCAGCCATGAAAACATAAAATGCATTAACAACCACAAAACCAATACCCCAAAAAATGTCAACGATACTAACATTCTTTATAAAAACGCTCCATATCCACAATAGGGTAACCAGAATCCAAATGAGCAAGGAAGCTTGAAAAAATAGAGTCATCATTAGTGAAGTATTATTTGTTAAACATTAAAGAAATGGTAATGGCTCCGTTTTCGGAGTGCATGCTTCTATTGATATGAAGTGCTTCTATTTTATTCATTTATTTTAAGTTAACCATTTTACAATGTAGAAACCAGACAAACTAACTACGGCTGAGAGAACCGAACCCCAAATAATATCAATAAAAACAATTGGTAATGGCCATCCTTTTAGGGTGGCTAAATTGGTTAAATCATAAGTAGCATAGGTAAAGAAACCAAATAAAGCGCCCAATAAAATGGCACTTGAGGCAGAATTTTTATTCACCGAAGGGTAAATGGCAAAAATGGATATTCCTACAACATAAATAAGGTAGAAAATAAAGGCCGCGGTCCAGTTAACTTTGTCGCTCAAAAGGCTGCCTAAATACTTTTGGTATATATTTTTAGCGATAAACCCCAACCAAGCCAAGTCGATAATAAGGAAAACAATAGTTGTTAATATGTAATTTATTAATATGTTTTTTATTGTCATGATAGTTATATTTTAAATCATTTGTTCATTTATTTTTTCTGTGCTACATTAACGAACTTAGCTTTTCGTTTCTATTTTAGCATTGTAGTTTGTAGGATCATCCTGCTTGTAAAGTTTCACGAGCTTTTCGTTGTGTTCCCGCAACAGGATTCACTTTGTTTTCCAGTAACATCAACACTTGCAACTTTAAATAATTCATACATTGATCAAAGTTAAACTATTTTAAACCTTTAAAAATCAATAACTATACCTAGACTCGGAATGATCTGACCACCATCATTATCAATCGCAACGAGGCTCCTTGGGTTTACTATCAGACCCATACTATCACGATTTAGGCCATAATCGGTTGGACTAGGAATGTCCTGTCCTAGAATATTTTGTGCCTCAATAAATAATTCAAAAGCGAATTTTTTGAAATTCCATTTTTTATCCAATCGAATATCCAACTGACTAAAAACAGCTAGTTTTTCCTGACCCAAACGGTCATAATCTAAAATTACTTCAGGATAATTAGCCAAAGTAGCATCGAGATCAGTAGGAACAAACGGTGTTTCACCAGCAAAACGGTAACGTGCACTAAACTCCCAATTCCGTTTTAATTTATATCCTCCGGTAAATGATAATAAGTGTCTACTGTCCCAGACAGATGGAATATAAACATCTTGGTCAAGACCTGTAAACTCACTGTAAAACCATGTATAGGCAAAAATACCGTAAAAATTATTCGATAATTTTTGTTGAAACAATAACTCCGTTCCATAGCTTCTGCCCTTACCTATCGTTTCAATCGGTTCGCTACCCAATACTTCAAAGCCACCTCCTTTATTTGCTAGTGAGACTCCATCACGTAAAGAAACCGGATAATCATTATATCTCTTGTAAAACCCTTCTAAAGAAAGACTGGCTGAAGGAGAAAAATAATGTTGCAAGCCAAGTACAAAATGGTCACTCATAGTATACTTCACATTTTGATTGACCAATTCGTTAGAATTATTTCGAAAGCCCAAAATGGTATATGGTGGGATTTTAAAATAACGTCCTATTGTACCATTGACCCGCCAATCTGGTGCAAATTCATAAGAAGCTGATAACCGAGGTGAGAAATTGCTAAATAAATTCTCGTTTTGAGTAAAACTATCATCGTCTATGCGAAATCCGAAAGAAATATCAAGTTTATTATCAAAAAAAGAACGGGACATATTCGCAAAAAGACCGTATTTCAAGAAATTGATTTCGGTGTTAAAAGTCAAGTTATTTTTTAGGTCCTGGGTGAGGTTGCTATAATCGGAGTATTGCATATTTAAGCCTGAATTTAGTTTCCAATCACCCAAATACTGGGTTAGTTCGTACCGTAATTTAGTCTCCGATTCGGTTGCATCGTTATTGAAAATAACACCTGATTCATTTTCAGGGTCTCGATAACGTTTAAAATCGTTGACCAAAGTATTGTTACTTAAGGTAGTTAACATAAACCCATTTCCGTTTTTAAAACGATTACGCCAAGTAATACCGATGTTATTAGTACGTTGATTGATAAATGGTGCTTGCTCTAATTGTGCCTGCCGTTCAGCATCAAACTCATCTGGCGGATTTATAGAAAAATCGTCGATAGATCCTAAACCTAATAAACTGATGCTATTAAAGTTATCAATTTTATGGTTGAGCTTATATTGATAATCCCAATAATCTGGCTTAAAGGGCAGGCCAATAACCTCAAACAAAAATTGGAGATAACTTCTTCGTATTGAAGCTAAAAAGGTAGTATTTGATTCCTCGCTTCCCTTTTTGAATAAGGGCCCCTCAAACGTCAATGCGGCTTCACTGGCACTAACTCTAAAATTGCCGGAAAAATTGCGGGTATTCCCGTTACGCTGATTAAATTGCAACACGCCTGATAACGGATTATCATATCGAGCATTAAAAGCTGAAGTAGAAAGGGTAACGTTCTCTATAAAGGATACATTGATAAGCCCAACCGGTCCACCGGCACTACCCTGGGTGCTAAAATGGTTGATATTCGGAATTTCCATGCCATCCAGGTAATACACAGTTTCATTAGGTGCGCCTCCCCTTATAATAAGGTCATTGCGAAAGCCTCCAATAGAAGGCGAAACTCCGGGTAATGTTTGAGCTACCTGAACAACGTCATTATTACTTCCGGGATAGGTAGCAATTTCTACTGCTGAAAGAGTTTGTGTCGAAAGCGGAGATTCTCTAGGACGCGATATTTTATTGGCATTTGAAATAACTACTGATTCCAATTGTTGAGTAGCCTCTTCGAGTACAAAATTATAAGCAGGAGTACCTTTAGAGCGCACAATGATATTGTATTGCGTCTGGGGTTCATAGCCCAAATAACTCACAATGAGGTTATAAGAACCGTAGCTGACACCGGTTATCTTATAATTACCCTCAATGTCGGTCTGCGAACCCAACTGAGTGCCCTCTAAATAGACAGAAGCTCCGAACATAGGCTCGCCTATTTCATTAACAACTCTACCGTATATAAAAGTAGTGACTTGAGCAGAAATATTATCAACCATTAAGGTTAACATAATACATGCAAGTATTTTAACTATTTTATTCATTTTATTAATATATAAAACTTTCGCATCGATATCTTATCTTGCTTTCCTCATATCTTTTAATCCGATAATGTGTACAGTACCATAAAGCGCATAGCTGAAATATTGATGACATTTTCTTACTTGATATATCGTTATTATGCCTTAAGTCCCGTTAACAAAATTTCTTCAATATTATAAGGCTTGTTCATTCTATCCTTTAACTTAATTTGCTCTTTGGCAAAACTTGTTACACGTTGCCGAATGTGGTCAAATCTTCTCATAATTTAAATTTTTAAAAGTTATTAGTCGGTTTAATTAACCGTATCGTCTTCTGGTTTTCCATAAATGCCTTTTACTTTGGCTTAAGATTCTTACATTTTGATTATTCTCTAACGTTTTCATGATTAAAAGTTTTATTAATTTATTTATATCTTCTCTGATTATTCCAAAAATTAGTTCTATTATAACTTAATTTTCCTCTGTTAATGTTGTTTACCACTATTTTCATAATTCTAATCTTTTAATTGATGTGCAAATATATGTTTAACTTATTTTATTTTTATTTAAACATTATTGATAGTTTTTATATTTCAATCAGAAAAATTTATAACCCCTGAGTTTTGAGTTTTTTCTATGTTATAATCCCATCGGAATTAATAACATTTCAACACTTCAAAATCTTCATTATGAGATAATTAAAGATATTAATTTTGAAGAACTGGACTAGAGTTTTTCATAGGAGTTCTTTCTTAGCCGTTCGTTATTTTTCTTTAGTTAACATTTGTCTTGTATTTCTTGATGTAGTGGTTATAGCCATTCAACTGAATAGAATAGATTAAGCGCTTCACGTTGGCGTTGGAATTAATGTTAATGTTTTCACAAATATAATTGTATTGTTTAATATTAAAGTACATTTGTTAAACATAACTATTAACTTTAGATACCAGTCATGAAATCAATTTTCTTTAAATTCAGTATTCTCCCCTTTGTATTGCTGTTATCAGCTAAGCCAAATGTTCAAGAATTTCAAGGTCAGGCGTTTTATTTTTCTAAATCTAAGATGGACCTTGGTACTTGGGCCGCAAGAATGAGCGAAGCACAAAAAAAGCAAATACAATCACGCTTGAAGAATAGGTTGGAAAAGACCTATGTATTGAATTTCAATAAGGAAGAATCCCTGTTTAATGAAGAAGATAAATTAGATGCTATGTCAGGGGCAACAGATTCTTGGGGAAAGAATTTCGCACAGGGAGAGCAATATAAAAATGTAAAAGAAAATGCATTAATTCAGAGTCAGGAATTCTATGGAAAGCAATTTTTAGTTAAGGATAAGTTACAGACTATAGAATGGAAGATGGGTAAGGAATCAAAACAGATAGGAAAATATATATGTTTTAAAGCAACTTCTTTAGTGCCTACTTCTGATCTGGCATGGTATTCATTTTCTTGGAGTGATTTAAGAACGAATAATTACGAAAAGACAGCTGATTCCACGAATGTTGCGCCTAAAAAGGAAGAAGTTAAAATGACTGAAATTGAAGCATGGTATACGCCTCAAATACCGGTAAGTCACGGCCCAGGTGAATATTGGGGACTTCCAGGTCTCATTTTAGAAGTAAGTGCAGGGTATACTACAATGCTGTGTTCTAAAATTGTGATGAACCCTCAGGAGAAGATCAAAATTGAAGCTCCTGATAAAGGGAAAGAAATTACTAAGAGCGAATATCAAGCTACTATTTCGGGAAAAATGCAAGAAATGAGAAACAACCGAGGAAGAAGAAGAAATTGATAGCGGCTGAATTGAAATAATAAATATACCTGCAAGTACAATAAAATCATGAAAAATATATTTTGTGTCGCGCTACTTTTTCTAGCAAGCCTTTCCTATTCTCAAATTAAACTTGAAGGCGTAGTTTATGATGGCTTAAACCAGCCTTTGGAATTGGCGACTGTGATTGCTATAAACAAAGAAACTAGTGGTTTAGAATCCTATAGTATTACTGATGAGCAAGGTAAATATAAGCTGGCGCTAGGCAAGAACGGCACCTATAAAATGCAGATTAGCCATGTAGGAATGAAGACTTTAGAAGAGACCCTTTCTACAAAAGAAAGTAATATAACAAAAAATTATACGATTCGAGCAGACAATTCCTTGGATGAGGTGGAGCTTACCTATAAAATGCCGGTTACCGTAAAGGGGGACACCTTGGTTTATAATGCTGACTCCTTTAAGAGCGGGACTGAACGAAAGTTAGAAGATGTACTGGAAAAATTACCTGGTGTGGAGATCAATGAAGAAGGTCAGATCGAAGTGGAGGGTAAAGTGGTCAACAAGTTAATGGTTAACGGCAAGGATTTTTTTGATGGAGATACCAAATTAGCAACAAAGAATATTCCATCTAAGGCGGTCGATAAGATACAAGTGTTACGTAACTATTCTGAAGTTGGTCAATTGCGCGGTGTGACCAATAACCAGGATAATGTGGCCTTGAATATCAAGCTTAAGGAAGGGAAGGAAAACTTTTGGTTCGGTAATATCACTGCTGGTGGTGGAACTTCACCGGACAATGCTCTCTATGTAGTGCAGCCTAAGTTGTTTTATTATAGTCCAAAGTACAGCCTTAATTTTATTGGTGACCTTAACAATACGGGTGAAGTTGCCTTATCACGGCGCGATATCAGAAACTTCGGTGGCGGTTTCAGGGCACCTAGTAGGAGCAGCGGAACCAGTATTAACCTTGGAAATAACAGCCTGAATTTCTTGACAAATCAGGGAAATGCCCTGGAAATAGAGAATAAATTGGGCACGGGTAATTTTAGCTATTCTCCGAGTCAGGCGCTCGATCTGAGTGGATTCCTCATATTCAATAGCAGTCGTATTCTTTCTAAGGAAACAAGTTTCGTGCAATACACGGATTCGGACTTAGGTATCCCCGATGAGGCTACGGAACAATCAAGCAAAGAACGTTCTAATCAAGGATTGTTAAAGCTGAGCGCATCGTACCAACCCAACATTAATAATCAACTCGATTATGATGTCTTGGGTCGTATATCGAACGATTCTCAAAACCAAAATATTTTTTCTTCGGTTATAGGAAATTTAAATCAGCTGGATGAAGTCACACCATTTAGCATCAATCAAAATATAAATTATTATTACACGCTTAATGAAACCAATATTTTCGCCTTTGAAGCGCAGCATTTGATAAAAAACGAAGATCCGTTTTACAATGCCCTTTTGGCCAATGACCCAAATGGTGTAAATGCCTTTGATACGACAGCAGAAGCTTTGGGTCTGGACACCTCGTTGACTAATTATGACCTGGTTCAGAACAGACGTATTAAGTCCAATCAAGTGGATGCCAAATTGGATTATTACAACCTCCTTAATACCAAAAGCAATATCAACTTAACGCTTGGTGCAATCTTTAGTCGTCAAGAATTCAATTCCAATATTTTCCAGTTTTTAGAAGATGGATCTCAGTTCAATCCAACACCAACGTTTAATGAAGGACGAGCCACCAACGATACAGAGTATATTTTTAGCGATGTGTATTTGGGAGTACATTACCGATTGAAAACCGGAAAATTTACAATCACACCAGGATTTTCCTTACATGCGTACGGGAACAAGAATAGCCAGTTTGGTGAAACCTTCAAGGATAACTTCTTTCGATTTTTACCAGATTTCGAAACCCGAATCCAGTTAAAAAAGAGCGAAGCTTTGACCTTAAAATATAACATGCGTAATCAATTCACGGATATCACGCGTTTAGCACAAGGTATCGTTTTGAATAATTATAACAGTATTCAATTTGGTGAGCCTGACCTGCAGAATGCCTTGTCGCATAATTTGAGTTTGTTTTACAGTAGTTTCAACCTTTTTAACTATACCAATGTTTTCGTCAGAGCGGCATACTCAAGTAATATCGATCAGATACGAAGTTTAACGAATTTTGAGAATGTGATCAAGACAAGTACTTTTTTCAATTCAAGTTTTGCCGATGAAAATATCAATGTCTTTGGACGTGTGCAGCGCACTTTTGGTAAGATAAGAGCGAGCTTGAACACTAGTTTTAATTATAGTAAGATCAATCAGTTTATTCAACAACAGCAATCGCTAAATGAAGGGTATACTCAGACGTACACTCCAAGCATACGTACCAATTATAGGGAAGCACCAAATGTAAGTTTAAGATACCGCTACAGCATTACCAACAATAATCAGGGAAGTCGTAAGACAAAGTTCGTGACCAATGCACCTTCTATTGAGTTTGATGCCTACATCTGGCAATCGCTGACGTTCCGTACGAATTATACATATACAAATCAAGACCTTGGCGTAGGCCAATCTCAATCTTTCCAGAATTGGGATGCCACACTTTCCTATAGAAAAGATAGGGATGCCAAATGGGAATACGAAATCAAGGCTACTAATCTATTGGACATTGATTCCCAAGTGAGAAACAGTGCGAATAACTTGTCTGTTTTCACTTCAGAAACGTTCATTCAGCCGCGATTCGTTACCTTTAGAATTGTATATACCTTATGATAACTAGAGCACTAGCTTTAGGAAACCCATCTCACTTGAGATGATTGTTTATATAAGCTTGTTAGAGTTATATTTATCGTGTTTAAGTATGAACAGTTTTTGTTTTAGGTATATATTGAAGATAAATGGAATCACCAATAATTTTTTGTGTAATTAATTATATTTGTTCAGATTTCGACGCAGCTTTTTCATAGCTTAACTTCCTCTGTTCATTTTCCAATTGAAGTTTGCAAGCAGAATTAAATCACAAATTATTACTAATTAAAGTACAAACTCACTTATCTAATGTAAAGTGCTTTTAGTAGCAGATAAAAAATATTATCTATTTTATTTTTTTGGCTTCTTTAATTGCTAAGAAAAAACCGAAGCCAAAAAGCAAAGTTATTAGCCCTGCAAAATATGGTATTAAATCAATCATTTTTTGTGCTATTAATTAGTTTTAGATAAATTCCAAATGCTAATATCGAAGGAACCCATAGTGCAATAAAAGTTCCGTCTGCCTTTTCTCCTTGAAAATAGAGCGCTTCTGAAAATATCAACGATAATATAGCCGCAATAAATAGGAGTTTGTCTGCGGTTGTAAATTTTTTAAACATGTTTTTTATCTTTAATATGTTGTGAAAGTATTGATTTTATTTTACAATTCTATTGTCATTGAAGTTTTGATTACTTATTTATATCGTTTTAATTAATCGTGTTTTATTCTAGAATTAAAGATAGGTCCTAAACAATTTGGTAAATTTATTTGTGCTACTTACAAAAATATCGAATAATGTTTTTGATGAAGCTTTTTACAAAAAGTAATTGCTCGGTATATAGATTTCGATTTATAGTCAATATCATCTAAACTACTTCATGTTCACAAAGGTTCCTTTTTTGCTGACAAAAATGAAAAGTGGGTTCCATACACCAAATGTAAAATTTGGTTTTATGTAAGCTCCACTTCCCTGCTGAAATGTATCAATAAAGTTGAACTCTTTAAATGAACAGTTATGGGTCGAGTTAGTGAAATCAAAGTAAGTTATAAAAACAAAATTCCTTCCTGTGAAACTTACAAAATCCAATCAGCTGAGGAGGCCGCTCTTCTATTACTTGATAATTGGAATTCAGATACTATCGAATTATTCGAATCCTTTAAAGTAATGTTACTTAATAATTCCAACAAAGTAAAAGGCATTTACGAAATATCTTCAGGAGGAATTACCGGAACACTGGTTGATATTAGATTGCTATTTGCTGTTGCATTAAAAACACTTTCTACATCAATTATTATTTCGCATAATCATCCTAGCGGAACTTTAAAACCAAGTCAAGCCGATATAGAGTTAACTAATAAAATAAAACAAGCTTCTCAATTATTAGATATTAAATTGCTCGATCATATTATTTTAGTTCCAAACGGATCGTATTATAGTTTTGCCGATCAAGGCTTAATTTAATATAGATTGTTGCCAAATGGTTTAAAACATCTATAGGTGGATTTCAACAAAAAGTTTATATTTATTAAGCTGAAATTCAGTACATTTTTAAGTATAGTTATTTATTATTATTAGACTTTCGCTAATAACTATATCCAACAAAAAAATGGATAGAACGGAATTTTAATTCCGATAAAAGCAATTGACGTTAGTCGGTTGTTTGGAATTTTTCGTCTGCTTTTGGCAGATGAAAATGGAAAAGCAAGAGGGTAACACGCTCCGCGATGTTACTTATTTTCTATTTAATTGATATTCAATCAAATAGATGCCATTTTAAATTTAGTCGTTTATGCAAATTTACCCAAAAATGAAAATATCATCAGTAAAATCAAGGATTCATTGTAACAATATCATAAAATATGGATGATTTTAATACAATTCGGTTAAAGAAAAAGACAATAGAGAAATTTAAGGAATATTCAAAAAAAGTAAGCCCTAATTATTCTGAAACGTTGGATTATATGATTGCTTTTTTTGAAGATAATTATTTGTCTCCATACGATACTTTAAATAGCCCAATGTGGGCATTAAATAAAATAATAAATAAACGAATGGATGTCGTAGCTTCTATTTTAAGGAATATGGAGAAAACACAACTCATCCCTTCAAGAGAAATGTTGGAATCTTTATTTGATGAAGCTGATAAAGAAGATGAACAGGAACTGTTAGAAGAGGTCTTATCCGATCCCACATCTGAAGTGGAATTTTCTGAAAATAAAGAGCTCGAATATTATCGTAAAGGATATTTTAACGGAAAGTCAAGCCTTAGAGAAGTTAAAGACGAGTTTAACAAAGTATTGAATAAGCTTGATTATAAAAAGAATAATTTTGGAAGAAACTATTATAGATTGACTATAACAGAACAAGAATTAGAAGAAATATTATTAAAAATTAATAATAAATAGCTCGGCAGAATCCAATCTCATTGAGTGAGATTGGTTCATTTTTAAACATGTTGATTCTCATCCTCAAACACCAGTTTCTAAATCTACAGGTTTAAAAAAGTTTGTTTTGTTTAAGAATTAGAATGTACTTATTTGTTCATTATAATCATCTAAAATATTGTTAGGTAAAGTTTTTAGATAA
>CAZJCZ010000029.1:0-2954 GCA_964544575.1 uncultured Flavobacteriaceae bacterium
AATCATCAGTGGCTCCGGTATAACCTTCAAGTATCGTAATAGGCTTGCCTTTTCGTTTTTCGTATTTACAAATTATTGGTTCTTCCTGTAACCATATGTCATTTTTATTCTCGATGACGTCCTCCTTTTTAGGGATGTGATCAGGGAATATATTTTTAAGTTGGTCTTGTAAATCCATGTGATTTGTAAAATTAAAGTAAAATTATTATTTTTCCTTTTTGTACAATGGAATAAGATAGGATAAAGTGTAATTGAAACCAAATCCCGAATTATTAAGAAAGACCCTGTTAAACCCGGGCACAAATAAGTTTTTGAAATTGTCAGGTTCTTTTGTACTAATCATTTTTTTTCCGCTAAAGCTAAAGCCCAAAAATAAATTATTAAATAGTTCCGCTTTAATACCTAATACAAATTCAACCCAGTGAGCATTAAGGTTATCAAATTTTTGACCACTTTCTGTAACAGCCAAATCATCTAAAAAAGGGTTGTTATTAATTGTAAAACTGTTGAGAGTTTGACTAAAAGTACTAAAACCATAGCGCATACCTATGTAAATGGCATTCTCCATATCTAACCAATTAGAATAGGCATTATAGTCAAAACCAGCTTTTATGTATGAGCCATTAGTTGTGAAATTAATAAAATCTTCATCAGTGGTATTATCCATATAACCAAGTTCAGCAGCGACATAAAACTTTTTAGAAACCCGGTAATCACCAACCAATTCTAGTCCTTTTCTATCATCATTAAAAAATGTGTTAACCGGATTAAATAAATCTATACCAACCCGTAAACCATACTTATTTTTTATGATGGTATCATTTGGTTGCAAGTTGTTTTCTTGAGAAAGTGAAACAATACAACTTAGTAAAAAAGCCGTATTAATAAAATATTTTAACATGTGCAGTTGTTTCGTTTTCAATTTGTTCTGTAATCATCTCAATTTTTTGAATCCACATATTCCCATCATCCGTGAGATCATAAGTTGTATTGTTAAAAATACTTTTATATCCGCAAGAGCGTCCAACAAAAACAGCTTCAGCTGAATAGTTTACTGTTAACGCATCTCTATTCAGTAAAGCAACATCATTACTGTTAACAGTAAAAACAAATTGAGTATTATTACTCGTAACTTTTAGTGGTACGAAAATCGAATCAGTCCCTGAAAAAAATAAAGAGTCATTTTCTATTCCATTAATTTTTATTGATAATTGGCTAATACTTTTAGTCTCGGTCTGATCTTCAAAGTCATAAAACCGTATAATAAGATTAGGGGTAATTTCATCTATACAAATGTCATCGCGCTCACAACCAGTCATGGCTATGATCGATATTATAAGGAAAAATAAGTACTCAAGTTTAAATTTCATATTCAATTTATCGAGCCTGTGTAGGCAAAAACTAATTTATTTCAATTTCAATTAATTTTGAACAATTTTACATAAATTAAATTACTTTTTATATAAATACGAACTGTTAGTTCAGCGTAATTCCAAAAGTACAACATTTTCAACATGATGTGTTTGTGGAAACATATCTACCGCTTGAGATTTTACAATTTTATATTTTTCATCTAAAATTGCGAGATCTCTTGCCTGGGTTGCCGAATTACAACTTACATAGACTATTTTTTGAGCTTCCATCTTCAGCAATTGCTCCACTACATTATTATGCATTCCATCCCTTGGAGGATCTGTAATAATAACATCAGGATGTTCATGAGCCTTTATAAAATTATCATCAAATATTTTAGCCATATCACCAACATAAAATTCAACATTTTTGATATTGTTGATTTTTGCATTTTCATGAGCATCTTCTATAGCTTCGGGTACACTTTCAATTCCAATCACCGTTTTTGCATTTTTAGCAATAAATTGCGCAATAGTACCGGTACCTGTGTAGAGATCATAAACAACTTCATTACCGGTAAGCCCGGCGAAATCACGGGTTATTTTATATAACTCATAGGCCTGATCAGAATTAGTTTGATAAAAGGATTTTGCATTTATTTTAAATCGTAATCCTTCCATTTCCTCAAAAATATGATCACGGCCTTTATAAAGCACAATTTTTTGATCATAAATGGTATCATTCGCCTTCTGATTGATAAGATATTGTAATGAAGTGATCTCCGGAAATATTTCGATTATATGATCTAATAACAATTCTCTTTTAGTAGTGTTATCTTCAAAAAATTGAATAACCAACATGATTTCTCCGATGGAAGATATACGCAATATCATGGTACGCAACATTCCTTTTTGTTCTCGAGGATTGAAAAAAGACAATTTGTTTTTAATAGCAAACTCTTTAATAGAATTTCTAATTGTATTTGAGGGATCTTCTTGTAAGTGACATTTATTAATGTCTAATATTTTATCCCACATACCGGCAATATGAAATCCCAGAGCATTCTTATTGTCAATTTCTTTTTTAGAATTAATTTCTTCAATTGTTAACCAGCGACTACTAGAAAATGAAAACTCCATTTTATTTCGATAAAAATATTGCTTTGCTGACCCTAAAATTGGTGTGATTTCAGGTAATTCTAAATGACCTATTCTGGTTAAGTTATTAATTACTTCTTTTTGTTTGTAGAACAATTGTTCTTGATATTTCATGTGTTGCCATTTACAACCGCCACAAACTTCAAAATGTTCACAAACAGGGGTTGTACGCTTGTCAGAAAATTTTCTAAAACTGATGGCTTTGCCTTCATAATAGGACTTTCTCTTTTTAAAAGCTTGTACATCTATCACGTCACCAGGAATAGCATTCGATAAAAATATCACTCTACCGTCTGGTGCTTTAGCAACTGCTTTCCCTTTTGCCCCTGCATCTATAACTTCTATATTTTCAAAAATGGGTTGTCTGTTTTTTCTGGCCATAGAGCAAAAATAAAAATAGCCATTAATATATGTGCCATTTATTTGGGTTATCTTTAATAAAGA
>CAZJCZ010000029.1:3054-17870 GCA_964544575.1 uncultured Flavobacteriaceae bacterium
ATTTGGGTTATCTTTAATAAAGACTTAAAATAAACTAATAATTGAACCTTTTTGAATTTTCTACGTCCATAAAGTAGCGAAAGAACAAAATATTTGACGGATTGTTAATCTTAGAATATCAAAGTGGTAATAAAAAAAAGCATTCTAAAATATTAGAATGCTTTTTTAAAATTATGTAAAAAAAATTACTTAGCAGCGTTACGCATATAAGCGGTTAAAGCTTGTAATTCTTCAGGAGATAAATCTTTAACAAAACCGTCTAAATTGGCTTTCATAATAGCAACTTGTCCCGGGTCAGTATCAACAATCGCCTCTTTAGTTCCTTTTAAGAATTGAACCATATTAGCACCTTTTTCGTCGTAAATCTTAACAATATCTTTAATGGAAGGACCAATTGTTTTCGTATCTAATTGGTGACATGCCACACAGGTTTTTTCAGTAAATAACTTCTCACCTAAAGCAACTTGTTCACTTTTAGCATCAGATGTAGTTTCTTCAACAGCTTTTACTGTTTCTTCAACTTTTATAGGTTCAGCTTCCTTTTTAACTTCTTCTTTCTTTTTATCACCGCAACTGGTAAAAGTAAAAGCTATAACTCCAAAAATTAATAGTATTTTCTTCATACTGGTTATTATTTTATATTAATTGACAAAAGTAATAAGATTAAATCTGATTAACAGTAACTTTTATAACATATTTATTATTAGAAAATTAAATTTAGAAGAATTCTAAATAAATAGTTTCTATAATTTAGGTTGTATTATTTTAACCATAAAAAATCATTAAATTTGCAATTCTAAAAAAAAGTAGATGTTAGATAGATTAAATATATTTAAACAACGTTTTGATGAGGTTTCTGATCTGATAATTCAGCCTGATATTATTTCTGATCAAAAGCGTTATATACAATTAACCAAAGAATATAAAGACCTAAAGAAAGTTGTTGATATTAGGGAAGAATACAAAACTTTACTTGATAATTTAAACGAGGCTAAAGCGATTATCGCCGATGGTTCTGATCCTGAAATGGTTGAAATGGCCCAATTAGAGTTGGATGAGGCTTCTGAAAAATTACCTGGGCTAGAAGAAGAGATAAAATTTTTATTGATTCCGAAAGATCCTGAAGACTCTAAAAATGTTATTGTTGAAATTAGAGCAGGTACAGGTGGTGATGAAGCAAGTATTTTTGCCGGAGACCTATATCGTATGTATACCAAATATTGTGCTGATAAAAAGTGGAAAACTGAGATTGAAGATATTAGTGAAGGAACTTCAGGGGGATTTAAAGAAATTATTTTTAGTGTTTCTGGCAATAATGTATATGGTGACATGAAATTTGAATCAGGGGTACATAGGGTACAGCGGGTTCCTCAAACTGAAACTCAAGGAAGAGTGCATACTTCAGCCGCCACAGTCATGGTATTACCTGAAGCGGAAGAATTTGACATTGAGTTAAAACCGAGTGATATTCGGGTGGATTATTTTTGCTCTTCAGGTCCAGGAGGTCAGTCAGTAAATACTACATATTCGGCAGTTCGTTTAACTCATGTTCCATCGGGAATAGTTGCCCAATGCCAGGATCAAAAATCACAACATAAGAACAAAGATAAAGCAATGAAAGTGTTGCGTTCTCGTTTGTATGAACAAGAATTGGAGAAAAAGATGGCAGAAGATTCGGCGAAAAGAAATTCACTGGTGTCTAGCGGTGACAGATCTGCGAAAATTAGAACCTATAATTATCCTCAAGGCCGTGTAACTGAACACAGAATTGGGTTAACATTGTATGATTTGAGCAATATCATAAACGGTGATATTCATAAAATTGTTGAGGAACTGAAACTTGCGGAAAATTCAGAAAAATTAAAAGAATTAGGTGAGGTTTTATAAAGGATCAACTTTTAATTTAAAAATACATTACAGACTTGCACGGTATTATTAAAAAAGGATTACTTGTTATCATTCATTCTTATTACCTTTTTAATCTCATTATAATTTTTATCCAAAAAATCAATTATCTTTAATTGTTGTTAAAATAATAACATTTAACTTTTTTCCGTTTAATTTAATTGTTGACCATAAGTTTAGAACCATTTTGATTAATTTTACCCGTCAATTATAAAAATAAATGAATTTTACCTCATTAAAGAAAAAGACATCGTTTCAGTATTGTGAAAAGCAATTAAAAAAACAAAAAAAGGCAGGTAAAAACACACCTGAAAAAATTCAAACTGTAGGTGTATTAGCTGACTCTAGGTTGTTTGGGAGTTATGATATTTCGAGAAATTTAAGTCAAAAACTAAATATACCACACAAGAATTTAGAAATTATCATATTTGAAAATTTAAAGGACGATTTTGTTACACAGCATTACAATACTTTTACTGAAAAAGACTTTGGAATGTACGGAAAAATAAAGGCTCAAAATGTAATGGGTTTTGTTGATTCTAGTTATGATCTACTTATCAACTATTGTAGTACTGATAGTATTTATGTAACGCTAGTTGCCGTTCGCTCTAAAGCAAAATTTAAAGTTGGTTTTGCAAATGAATCTTTACAAGATTTATACGATTTTATGATTTCCGTTGAGGGTAATAAAATAGATGTATTTAATGATGAATTGGCTAAATATTTACAAATATTAGATTTACTATAATGGCACAATTTTTTGGAACCGGCGTTGCATTAATTACTCCTTTTAAAAAAGATAAAAGTGTTGATTTTGAGGCCTTAGAAGGGTTGGTAAAATATCAAATAGAAAATGGTATCGACTATTTAATAGTGTTAGGAACAACAGGAGAACCTGCAACATTAACTGACCAAGAAAAAGAAAAAATAAAAGAAAAAATAATTGAAACCAATAACGGTAAGTTACCCTTGGTTTTAGGGGTTGGAGGTAATAATACGGGTGCTGTAGTCAAAGAGCTACAACACTTAGATTTGTCATCATTTGATGCCGTTCTCTCGGTTTCGCCTTACTATAACAAGCCAACGCAAGAAGGATTGTATCAGCATTTTAAAGCCATTGCAGAAGTAAGCCCAAAACCGATAATTTTATATAATGTTCCTGGTAGAACAGCTAAAAATATGGACCCGGATACGATTATTCGTTTGGCTTCAGATTTTTCGAATATAATTGCTGTTAAAGAAGCGGCTGGTGATATGGATCAAGCATTACGTCTGTTACAGAATAAGCCGGATGATTTTTTGGTTATTTCTGGAGATGATATGATGGCTTTGCCCATGACTTTAACGGGTGGTGCCGGTGTTATTTCTGTTATTGGCCAAGGATTGCCAAGAGATTTCTCTGATATGATTAGATTTGCATTAGACGGTGAATCTAAAGAAGCTGCTTTTTTACATTTTAAATTAATGAATATCATTGATTATATTTTTGAAGAAGGAAATCCTGCTGGTATAAAATCCTTGCTTAAAAAACTTAGTATTTGTGAGCCTTATGTGCGATTACCATTGGTTGAAGCTACGCCTGAATTACAAGAAAAAATTAGTACCTTTATAGATTATTATTAACACTAAAAATAAGTATATGTTAACTAAGGAAATGGAAAAAGCTTTAAATGAGCAAATAACTATTGAGGCAGAATCTTCTCAGGTATATTTGGCTATGGCTTCTTGGGCCGAGACTCAAGGTATGGAAGGTGTTGCCGAATTTATGTATATGCATTCTGATGAAGAACGCATGCATATGTTGAAATTAGTAAAATATGTCAATGAAAGAGGAGGGCATGCTAAAATTTCATCGTTAAAGGCTCCTCCATTATCTTTTGGATCTTTTAAAGATATGTTCCAAACGCTGTTTGATCATGAAGTAATGGTTTCTAAGAGGATAAATGAGCTGGTACATATAAGTTTGCAGAGTAAAGATTATGCAACACATAATTTTTTACAATGGTATGTTGCTGAACAGATAGAAGAAGAAGCATTGGCAAGAACTATTCTTGATAAAATAAACCTTATTGGTGATGATAAAGGTGGCTTTTATTTGTTTGATAATGATATTAAACAACTTACTGTGGTTTCTTCTGCAGCCCCTACCCAACCTTAATAAGCAGTATTAACATATTTTTAGCAACATTTCTATTAATAATGCACTCAGGAGAATTATTTTTACCGTTTTAATTTAACTAAAAAAAATAGTTTTATTAATTCGTTTTAAATAAGTAATTTTGCAAAATGTATAAAATGAAGAGATTTAGTGTTTTATTAATATTAACCGTTTTATTTTCAGCATGTAGTGAGTATCAAAAAGTTTTGAACAAAGGCACTACTGAAGATCAATATAAAATGGCAACTAAATTGTATGAAGAGGGTAAGTTTAATAAATCTATCCAATTGTTTGAAAAAGTAATACCAAAATATCAGCGTAAGCCACAAATGGAACGTATTCAATATATGGTGGCTCAAGCAAATTATAATACAAAAAATTATGACCTTGCATCGTATTATTTTAATAGATTTATTGGTAATTATCCAAAAAGTTCAAAAATAGAAGAAGCTTCTTATTTGGTTGCATATAGTAATTATTTATCTTCACCTAAATCAAGCCGTGATCAGGCTGATACTCAAAAAGCTTTAAGCGCTTTTCAAAGTTTTATTGATAAATATCCAAATTCTGATAAAACTGAAGAAGCCAATAAGTATTACGATGAATTGACTAAAAGACTAGAAAAAAAATATTTTGACATTGCAAAGCTTTATTACCGTACAGAAAATTATAATGCAGCCATTGTAGCCTTTGACACATTTGTAGAAGATAATTTTGGGACGGAACTTAAAGAAGAAGCTATGGGTTATAGATTTTTATCTTCTTATGAATTGGGGATGAGAAGCATATTTAGTAAAAAAGAAAAACGATTAAACGAGGCAATTTTAGCCTATACCAGATTTAAAAAAAGTTATTCTAAATCTGATAAACTAAAAGAGTTTGATAATTTATTAGAGAACTTGAACAATGAGTTAAAAACAACAAAAGAACTAATAGAAAAAACAGATACTAATGGATTATAAAAATTCTGAAGCACCATTAACAACGATTACTTACGACAAGACTAAAATTGAAGAGCCAACTCAAAATATATATGAGTCAATTTCAATTATGTCAAAAAGAGCAATTCAAATTAATGAAGATTTAAAAAGAGAATTAGTTGATAAATTGGAGGAATTTGCTACTCATAATGACAGTTTAGAAGAAATATTTGAAAACAAGGAACAAATTGAAGTTTCTCGTTTTTATGAAAAATTACCAAAAGCAACTGCTATAGCAATTGAGGAATGGTTAAAAGGTAAAATATATCATAGAAATCCGGAAGAAACTGATAATAAAGAATAATGTCAGTTTTAAGCAGTAAAAATATTCTTCTTGGCGTTACCGCTGGAATTGCTGCTTATAAAACAGCCTATTTGGTCAGACTTTTTATTAAGGCAGGTGCTAACGTACAAGTTGTTATGACTCCTGCCTCTAAAGAATTTGTAACCCCTCTTACCCTCTCTACACTTTCCAAAAATCCGGTTCATTCAACATTTTATGAAAAAAATGATGATAATGAATTATGGAATAGCCATGTAGATTTAGGTCTTTGGGCAGACTATTTAGTTATTGCCCCGGCTACTGCAAATACCTTATCAAAAATGGCAAGCGGTACTTGTGATAATTTATTGTTAGCCACCTATTTGTCTGCGAAATGCCCGGTTTATGTTGCTCCTGCAATGGATTTAGATATGTATAAACATACATCGACTAAAGAAAATCTGAACAAATTAGAGAGTTTTAGTAATACTATAATACCCGCTGAAAGTGGTGAGTTAGCAAGTGGTTTACTAGGCGAAGGTAGAATGGCTGAACCAGAATCTATACTATACTTTATTGAAAATGATATTTTATCAAGATTGCCGTTAAAAGGAAAAAAGGTATTGATCACCGCTGGTCCAACTTATGAGGCCATTGACCCGGTTCGATATATTGGGAATCATTCTTCAGGAAAAATGGGTTTTGAATTAGCGAAAGAAGCTGCTAATTTAGGTGCTGAGGTATTACTTATTTCTGGCCCGTCTAACGAAAAAGTTGATCATTCTTTAATTCAAAGGATAGATGTTGTGAGTGCCGAAGAGATGTATGAAGCAGCCCACAATCATTATAAAAATGTTGAAATAGCAATTTTGGCTGCTGCCGTGGCAGATTTTAAACCGGTTACTATTGCGGCTCAAAAAATTAAGAAAAAAGAATCGAGCTTAACGATTGAGTTAACTCAAACAAAAGATATATTAGCGTCATTGGGAAAACAGAAAACTAATCAATATTTAGTTGGTTTCGCGCTAGAAACGAATAATGAGTTAGAAAATGCTATAAGTAAATTAAAGCGTAAAAATTTAGATTTAATAGTTTTGAACTCATTACAAGATAAAGGAGCAGGGTTTAAAAAGTCTACTAATAAGGTTACTCTTATAGATCAACAAGAAAATGTAACAGAATTCGGATTAAAATCTAAAATTGAAGTTGCACAAGATATTTTTAATGAAATAGTAAAAAAAATTCATGCGTAAAATTTTATTCATACTTGTTTTAAGTGGTATTTTTAATTTAAATGCACAAGAATTAAATTGTTTAGTTGTTGTAAATTTTGATCAAATTCAAAATTCGAATACTCAAGTTTATAATACTTTGCAAAATTCTATTGTAGAATACATGAATAATACAAAATGGACTTCTAACAATTATAAAGCTCAGGAAAAGATAAATTGTGCGATCACATTAAATATTATTGAACAACCATCTTCTAATGAGTTTAAGGGCAATATTTCAGTTCAAGCTTCACGTCCGGTTTTTAATTCTACTTATCAAACACCAATACTTAATTTTAAAGATGATCAGTTGTCTTTTACCTATAATGAATATGAATCCTTAATTTATAATGAAAATAGTTTTGACTCGAATCTTATATCAATGCTCACTTTTTACGCTTATACCATTTTAGGTATTGATGCTGATACATTTTCACCTTTGGGTGGAGAACAATTTCACAAGCAGGCAGAAAATGTAGTAAATCAAGCGCAACAAGGCGGTTATTCTGGTTGGAATAGAATTGATGGAAACAATACACGATATCAATTAAATGAAAATATACTTTCACCGGTTTATAAAGATTTTAGAGATGTGCTCTATTCTTATCATTTAAAGGGTTTAGATATTATGAGTAATAATCCAAAAGAAGGAAAAAAGAATATGTCTGAAGCTTTGATGAAATTACAGAATATATATAATAGACGGGCAAATGCATTTTTGTTAAGAGTTTTTATGGATACTAAATCAGATGAAATAGTTGATGTTTTTTCTGATGGACCTAGGACCGGCACGACAAATCTTAAAGAACTACTATTAAAAATATATCCTACATTTAACACAAAGTGGGAAAAAATTAAAATTTAATCATTCTATATTTACAACAATTTAATTAAGTTTGATGAGTGTTTTTGCTCTCATTTTTTTATAACCAATTAATTAATGTTAACATCCCTTGCCATAAAAAATTATGCTCTCATTGATAATTTATCAGTAAAATTTTTCGATGGGTTTTCTACGATTACTGGCGAAACAGGAGCTGGTAAATCTATCCTTTTAGGAGGTTTAGCTTTAATTTTAGGGAAAAGGGCAGACCTGTCAAGTTTAAAGGATAATAACAAGAAATGTATCATAGAAGGTGAATTTTTAATAGAAAAATACGGCTTAGAGTCCTTTTTTGACGAGAATGATATCGATTTTGAGGAACTTACTATTATTAGGCGAGAAATATTGCCTAGTGGTAAATCAAGAGCTTTTATTAATGACACACCTATTACTTTAAATATTCTGTCGGAATTAAGTAATAAGTTAATTGATATTCATTCGCAACATCAAACTCTACAACTGTCAGATACTAATTTTCAATTTTTAATTATTGATGCTTTAGCAGAAAATTCGAAATATTTGTACTCTTATAAAAATGGATTAGATCTTTTTAAAAAATTAAACATCGAACTTCAAATATTAATAAAAAATCAGCAAGAAGCTACAAACCAACATGATTATAATTCTTTTTTACTTAATGAATTAGTTGATGCTGGTTTCAAGCCGAATGAACAAGAGGTTTTAGAAGATACATTAGAAAAACTCAATCATGCAGAGGAGATTAAGATACTTTTGAATGAAGTACAAAAATTAGGAGGTGTTGAAGAAGTGGGTATTGCTGATTTACTTTATAAATATCAAGGTATTACTTCTAAATTAAGTGAGTTTAGTAAAGATTTTAGCGAGTTGTCAGAAAGGATTAGTAGTTTAAAGATTGAGTTTGATGATATTGCAAAAGAACTCGCCAACAGTAATGAAACGGTAGAATATAGTCCTCAAGAAATTGAGAAATATAATAACCGAATGCAATTATTATATGATTTATATAAAAAGCATCAATTAACAACTATAGATGAACTAATTGAGAAACAGGAAAAATTATTTGATAAAGTAAGTTCAGTAGAAAATGCTTCAGCAATTTTAGATGAGAAGAAAGATGCTATATCTGAAATTGAAAATCAGCTTAACAAATTGGCTGAAGTCATTAGGAATAATAGAAGGAAAGCAATTCCTGATTTAATAAAGCAACTGGAAGTATTATTGAAGGAATTGGAAATGCCAACTACATCCTTTAAAATAAACTTAATTGAAACAGAAAGTTTTTTATCTAATGGCAAAGATGAATTAGCATTTTTAATAGCTACCAATAAGGGAAGTAATTATAAGAATTTTAAAAAAATTGCTTCAGGTGGTGAAATGTCGAGAATAATGCTAGCTGTTAAATCTATTTTAAGTAATTATTCAAATTTACCTACTATAATTTTGGATGAGATAGATACTGGAGTTTCCGGAGAAGTTTCTAATAGAATAGCTTCGGTAATGTCATCTATGAGTGACAACATGCAAGTTATTGCTATTACACACTTACCTCAAATTGCCGCGAAAGGGGACCATCATTTTAAAGTTTATAAAACGGAAATAAATAATAAAACTGTAACAAATATAAAAGTTCTAACAGAGAACGAACGAGTCGAGGAGTTAGCAGAAATGTTGAGTGGTAAGGAGATAGCAGATTCAGCTGTAGTACATGCAAGGCAGTTGTTAAATCAATAAATTCAATAATTACAGCATCAATTATAAAATATTGATATATTTTTGTTTTTGATATCACAAAAACCAATAATGAAAAAAATATAATTATGTATAATTTATTAAAAGGGAAAAGAGGAATTATTTTTGGAGCATTAGATTCAAAGTCTATCGCTTGGAAAGTAGCAGAGAGAGCTCATGAAGAAGGAGCAAAATTTGTATTAACCAATGCTCCCGTTGCTTTGAGATTAGGTACCATTTCAGAATTAGCTGAAAAAACAGGATCTCAAGTTATTCCGGCAGATGCAACTTCAATTATGGATCTTGAACACTTGGTGGATGAAACCGTCAAAATTTTAGGTGGAAAAATTGATTTTGTATTGCATTCAATTGGTATGTCTGTTAATGTGCGTAGAGGGAATCCATATACACATCAAGATTACAACTTCACAAAGACAGGATGGGACGTGTCAGCTTTATCCTTTCATAGAATGATGAGTGTGTTATACAATAAAGACGTGATGAACGAATGGGGTAGTATTGTAGGACTAACATATATGGCAGCACAACGAGTATTTCCTGATTATAACGATATGGCAGACAATAAAGCATATTTGGAATCTGTAGCTCGAAGTTTTGGCTATTTCTTTGGACGAGATAAAAATGTTCGAGTGAATACAATTTCTCAATCGCCAACACCTACTACTGCAGGAAGTGGTGTAAAGGGATTTGATGGTTTTATCGCCTATGCAGAAAAAATGTCGCCTCTTGGAAATGCCACAGCCTTAGAATGTGCTGATTATACCATTACCTTATTCTCCGATCTTACGAAGAAAGTTACACTTCAAAACTTATTCCACGATGGAGGATTTTCAAATATGGGTGTAAGTACAGAAGTAATGGAGGCATTCATGAAAGGTATAGAATCAAGTGAAGAAGTTATTGAAGATCCAGAAAAGAAATTGAAAAAATAGGTTTCCTTAGGTTCAAATTATAATAGGTGATTTTAAAAAATCACCTTTTTTTTGCTCTACAATTAAATGTTTTATCAATAATATTAAAACTCAAAATTTTTAGAAGCATGAGTTTTGTCATCCTTTACATTATTTTATTCATTTACTTTTGGGAAGTTAAAATCAATTCATTAAAGTAATACTATGAGACCACTTAAAATTGTCGTGTTAGCAAAGCAAGTTCCAGATACCAGACATGTCGGTGCAGATGCAATGAAGCCTGATGGAACTGTTAACAGAAGCAAACTATCAACAATATTTAACCCTGACGATTTACACGCCTTAGAACTTGCATTGAATATAAAGGATCGTGTTGAGGGAACAGAAGTAATTGTGTTAACTATGGGTCCAAAGAGAGCCGCTGATATCATAAGAGAAGGTTACTATCGCGGTGCTGATAATGGAATTATGATTTCCGATATGCGTTTTGGAGGGGCGGATACTTTAGCTACAAGTTATACCCTTGTAAAAGGGATTCAAAAATTAGCTCCGTTTGATTTAATTCTTGGAGGAAGGCAGGCCATTGATGGCGATACGGCACAGGTAGGTCCGCAATGTGCCGATAAACTAAAAATCCCACAAATAACTTATGTAGAAGAAATCATTGAGATTAAAGAAGATGAGATCATAGCAAGAAGAAGGTTAGAAAAAGGTGTTGAAACTGTTTCTTCTCCTTTTCCCTGTTTAATGACAGTACATGGATCATCTCCGGCATGTAGATCTAGACATGCAAAAAAAGTTATGAAATATAAATATGCAAGGACTAAAACCGAATTGAAATCAAAAAATACTGATGAGGTTTTACGTTCATTACATGAAAAAAGGCCTTATTTAACTATTCCGGAATGGAATGTTGAAGATATAGACGCCGATTTGGATAAAATCGGATTGTCAGGTTCTCCTACAAAAGTAAAAAGTGTTGAGAGTATCGTTTTAACAGCTAAAGAAGCTAAAATTTTAAGTGGTGCAGATGCTGATATAGAAATGATGATCAAAGAATTAATAGAACAACATACCATAGGGTAATCCGTATAAATTTAAAATGATAAAAGATGAAAAGTGTATTTGTCTATTGTGAGGTAGAAAATCAAAAAGTAGCAGAAATAAGCCAGGAGTTATTATCAGCAGGAAAACGATTGGCTCAAAAATTAGGCAGCCCTTTAGAAGCAATGATTTTCGGTAAAGATCTAAAAGATATCAAAAGTCAAATAGCTCCTTATGGCGTTGATAGATTATTTGTTGCTGACGATGAAAGATTAGAACCTTTTAGAACGTTGCCACATGCTGCCTTAGCAACTGAAATTTTAAAAAATGAGGACCCTCAAATTGTATTGTTTGGAGCAACTTCAGTTGGAAGAGATTTAGCACCAAGAATTGCATCTGTTTTAAATTGTGGATTAACGGCTGATTGTACTATTTTGGATATCGGTGATCATTTTGTAAAAAAAGAAAAGAAAGAATATAAAGATTTATTATATGCTATTAGACCAGCATTTGGAGGCAGTATAATGGCCAACATTATTAACTGGGATATGCACCCTCAAATGGCTACAGTGAGGGAGGGTGTTATGAAAAAGGAAGTCTTTGATGATAATTATACAACAGAAGTAGTAAATGTAAAAGTAAATGAAATCGTAAAAGAAGAAGATTTTGTTGTAAAAATTATTGAGCGTCATATCGAAGAATCAGGGGTAAATCTTAAAGAGGCACCCATTATTGTGGCTGGAGGCTATGGTGTTGGATCAAAAGAAAACTTCCAGCATTTACAAGATTTGGCAGATTTGTTAGGTGGTGAAATAGGAGGGTCCAGGGCTGCTGTTGACGCTGGATTTATAGATCATAATCGTCAAATTGGACAAACCGGTACAACAGTTCGACCTAAGTTATACATTGCAGCAGGCATATCAGGGGCTATCCAGCATAGAGCTGGAATGCAAGAAGCGTCGCTTATAATTGCGATTAATAATGATCCTGAAGCACCAATAAACAAAATAGCTGATTATGTTATTCACGGTGATTTAGCAGAAGTAGTTCCTAAAATGATTAAATATTATAAAAAGAACGCAAAATAAATCTCAATTAAAATAAATGAGTTTGTTGTAGAGCTCAGAACATAAAAAATATAAAATGGATAATTTTTTCAAAGATACGCCTGATTTTAAGTTTCATTTAGGGCATCCTATTGTTCAAAAAATTGTAAAACTCAAAGAGCGTGATTTTGAGAACTCAGAAAAATCTGATTATGCACCGCAAAATCACGATGATGCTATAGATACTTATGAAAAAACATTAGATATCGTTGGTGAAATATGTGCAAATACTATTGCACCCAACGCTGAATCTGTTGATCTTGAGGGCCCGCATTTAGTAAACAATGAAGTGATTTATGCTAAAGGTACTTCCGAGGATTATAAAGCCTTGCATGATGCAGGTTTGATTGGAATGGCTTTACCAAGAAAATACGGAGGGTTGAATTTCCCGCTGCTTCCGTATGTAATGGCAGCCGAAATGGTGGCAAGAGCTGACGCCGGATTTGCAAATATTTGGGGTTTACAAGACTGTGCTGAAACGATATATGAATTTGGTTCTGAAGAGCAAAAAGATAAATACTTACCAAGATTTAACCGTGATGGGGCCACAGCAGCGATGGTATTAACTGAACCAGACGCCGGATCAGATTTACAATCTGTAAAGCTAAAAGCTACATTTAATGAAGAAGAAAATATTTGGAAATTAAATGGAGTAAAAAGATTTATTACTAATGGTGATGCAGATATTTCGCTTGTTTTAGCTAGATCTGAAGAAAATACAGTTGATGCAAGAGGTTTATCAATGTTCATTTATGACCGTAATAGTCATGCAGTTCAGGTTAGACATCTTGAGAATAAACTTGGAATTAAAGGTTCTCCAACTTGTGAATTAGTATTTAAAGATGCTCCTGCTGAATTGGTTGGTAAAGAAAGATTTGGATTAATAAAATATGTAATGGCTTTAATGAATTCAGCTCGATTAGGAGTTGGGGCGCAGTCTCTAGGTATTGCGGATGCTGCCTATAGGGAAGCATTAAAATATGCGGAAGAGAGAGCACAGTTTGGTAAAGTAATAATTAAATTTCCTGCCGTATATGAGATGATTTCTAATATGAGAGTTCGTATTGATGCTTTGCGTTCATTATTATATGAAACAACACGTTTTGTTGATATTTCCAAAGCGTATGAAGAAGTTATGAAAGATAGGCCTCTTGAAAAAGAAGAGAGAATGGAGATGAAAGCTTATGCTAAATTGTCAAATGTGTTTACACCACTAATAAAATTGACAGCAAGTGAAGCTTGTAACTCTATAGCTTATGATTCTTTACAAATTCATGGAGGTACAGGTTTTATGAAAGATTTTCCAATTGAACGTATTTATAGAGATGCAAGAATTACTTCTATTTACGAAGGAACTACTCAATTACAGGCTGTTGCTGCCATTAAAGGAGTAACCACCGGCGTTTACTTAGATCAAATAAGAAAATATGATCTCGAAGTATTAGACGAAAATATACATTTTAAGAAAAAGCTTCAAGCCATGACAGCTATTTATGAAGAGATAAGCTTGAAAGTTATCGAAATGGATAGCTCAGAACAATTGGATTTTCATTCTAGAAGATTAGTAGAAATGGCCGGAAATATCATTATGGGCTATTTGTTAGTCTTAAATAGTCAAAGAGATCAAAATTTCCATAGATCAGCGAAGTTATTTATCAATTTGGCACGTTCAGAGAATAGAGAAAAGTATGAATACATCAACAATTTTGAAGTTGAAGATTTAGAATTGTATAAACAGGCCGAACTTGAGTTAGCAAAAGAATAATTTGAAAATTAAAAATTATTCTTTGATAAAATAGATATTCAAAAATATATTTTATTTCTTTTTGTAATATAGTGTAACTTGACATAATTGTAAATCAGATGGTTACCTATTTTTTAGATAAAATGGAATAATTGACCATGTTTTAAAAATGGTCAATTTTTGATTTGAGTAAAATTCATATTAATATTCGTTCAATTATATAATTTTTCATGGAAAATAACGTTAAGAATTATATTCAACGTAAAATTGAATTAATCATGAAGAGAAAAGCTAATATAGGCCTCATTATTTTATTTTTATTGCCATTTATTGGGCAATTAAATGCGAAGAGTTTAAATACTACATTGGCTGCGCCAAGTAATGATGACTGTTCAAATGCCACATCATTAACTGTAAATCCAGATTATTTATGTGTCAATAAAACTGCTGGAACGTTATTTCAAGCAACTGCTTCAACTGGTACACTTGCTATTTGTAGTTCTGAACTTTTCAAAAATGATGATGTTTGGTTTGAGTTTGTCGCAACAGCGGTATCTCATAAATTAGATCTATTAAATATTGCCGGAAACCAAACAAATTTATATCATATGGTGTATGATGGTGGTATTGGTGGTACCTGCCCTACGACTGAATTGCCTATTCAATGTAGTACTGATAATTCTAGTGATCTATCTGGTTTAACAATCGGAAATACATACATAATAAGAGTTTTTTCAGAATCAACGGATCCAGGAGCGAATACAATTTTTAATGTTTGTATTGGAACTGCTCCGGCGCCTCCATCAAATGATGATTGTGCT
>CAZJCZ010000030.1:0-17824 GCA_964544575.1 uncultured Flavobacteriaceae bacterium
TTATTTTATAAATTGTTATCAAAAATAACAATCAATCAACATAATTTACTAACCTAAATCAAATATTATGACTGAAAAATCAAGTGCCAAACCACCTGTATGGTTTTGGATCGTAAGTGTTATTGCCCTGCTTTGGAATGGTTGGGGAGTTAACATGTATTTACAACAAGCATATAACACCGAAAGTTATCGGGCAATGTACCCCGATCCAGAAATGTTAGAAATGGCTAATAACACTCCTGCTTGGGCAACAGCGGCATATGCTATCGCCGTTTTTGCCGGACTATTTGGATGTGTTGGGTTACTTTTAAGAAAAAAATGGGCAAAATCTATTTTTGTATTATCACTTCTTGGAGTTGTGGTGAGTATGACGTATCACTTATTTATGAGTAAAGCATTTGAAGTGTATGGAACAGAAGTAGTGGTTATGCCAATTGTAGTTACTTTAATTGCCATATTCTTAGTTTGGTTTGCTAAAAAAGGTATTGCTAAGGACTGGCTGACTTAGAATTTAACTTAAAGGAATTAAAAAAAGGCATTAAAATATTTTAATGCCTTTTTTGTACTTTTAAAGATCATTGATAAAACTTCCATAAAGGTCATTAAATTTGATTCCTTTGGTAAACCTTTGCTTATTCAGTTTTTTATATTCAACTAAGCCCCACAGCACAAATTCTTTTAAAAAATAACTGTCTGATTCAGAAATCTTCGGTTGATATTTTTTTATCAATTTATCTAAAGGGCTAATCTTATCAAGCTCTTCTTTATAAGTATCATCAGTCATATCGTCCAGCAATTCAAAACTGCTTTCCTCAAAAAACCATTCCACTATTTCATCATAAGGTGTAGCTTCACCTTTTCTTTCCAACTTTTGTATTTCGGGCAAATAATCAGTAAATAAAGTTTTAATGGCATCTCCTATTAAGGTTTGGGCCACAAAAACTGCACCTTCTTGTTCTCCTTCATAAACCAACTCTGCTTTGCCTGTAATAGCTGGGATCACGCCCATAAAATCACTTAATCGAACAGTCGTCTTTTCTAAATTACTTAGTAAACTTCTTCTCTCAGCGGTACTCATCAGATTTTCAAACGCCGTTATACTCATTCGAGCACTCACTCCACTTTTTATATCGATATATTCACTATCTCTTGCTTCAAAACTAATCTGCTCCAATAACCTTTTCGAGAGCTCGGGCACATATATTCTTTCAGATTGACTTTTAACAATTTTAGCTTCTTGTTCTGTTATATTTTGCGAAACTTCTATCGTTTCAGGGTAATGTGTTAGAATTTGCGAGCCTATTCTATCTTTTAACGGAGTCACAATACTTCCCCTATTGGTATAATCTTCCGGATTGGCCGTAAAAATAAATTGCAGATCTAACGGCAGCCTCAATTTAAAACCTCTAATTTGAATATCACCTTCTTGTAATATATTAAATAAAGAAACCTGTATTCGTGCCTGCAAATCAGGTAATTCGTTTATTACGAAAATAGATCTGTTAGCCCTTGGAATCATACCAAAATGAATAACCCTATCATCGGCATAACTCAATTTTAAATTGGCAGCCTTTATGGGGTCTACATCACCAATCAAATCTGCTACAGTAACATCTGGTGTTGCTAATTTTTCATAAAATCGTTCACTTCTATGAATCCATGAAATCGGAGTATCATCTCCTTTTTCCTTAATGAGTTCAACAGCAAAACGAGATAAGGGTTTGAATGGGTCATCATTAATTTCTGAACTAGAAACAATAGGTATATACTCATCTAATAAATTGACCATCAATCTGGCTAATCTTGTTTTAGCTTGACCTCTTAGACCTAGTAAATTTATATTATGTCGAGATAAAATGGCTGTTTCGAGCTCTGGAATTACTGTATTTTCATAACCCCAAACACCTTCAAAAACTTCGGACCCATCTTTCATTTTCTGGATAAGATTATCTCGCAACTCGTCTTTTATTAGTCTACTCTGGTATCCTGCCTTTTTTAAATCCCCAATTGTATTTATTCTTTCAATATTCATGAATCAAATTTATTAACCTCTTAATTTTTTCTTTCTGTTTCGTTCATAATCTTCAAAAACCATTTCCCCTAATCCCTTAAGCCCTGTATAAAATGCCTTTCCTTGGTTGGCATCAGAAAAATGTCTGACAAATTGCATAAGATAAGGATCTTCAGCAATCATAAAAGTAGTTATAGGTATATGTAACCTACGTGCTTGACTTGCCATATTATAGCATTTCTCTACAATATAATCATCTAGACCAACACTATTTTTATAATAACTTCCGTCAGGTAACTTAACACAACTCGGTTTACCATCGGTAATCATAAAGATTTGTTTGTTTGTATTTCTTTTTCTACGAAGCATATCCATAGCTAGCTGTAAGCCGGCAACTGTATTCGTATGATAGGGTCCTACTTTTAAATAGGGCAGATCTTTTATTTTAATTGGCCAGGCATCATTTCCAAAAACCAATATATCAAGAGTGTCTTTTGGATATCGTGTCGTAATCAATTCCGCTAATGCCATCGCAACTTTTTTGGCCGGTGTAATTCGATCTTCTCCGTATAAAATCATACTGTGACTAATGTCGATCATTAACACGGTACTCATTTGAGCTTTGAAGGTCGTTTCTTCAACAATAAGGTCTTTTTCATTTAATATAAAATCTCCCAAACCATTATTGATCTGTGCGTTTTTTATACTCTCAGTCATTGAGATACGCTCCATGGTATCACCAAAATGGTAATTCCTGAATTCTCCAGTATGTTCATCACCCAAACCAATATTCTTCGTCTTATGATTCCCAATTCCACTACGTCTCAATTTTCCGAAAACATGATCTAAAGCTTGTTGTCTAATAGCTCTTTCTGTTTTAGCAGTAATTTTTAAACCTTTACCAACACCATTAGGTTCTATTTCCTCTTTTAAATATCCTTTTTTCTTTAAATCTTCAATAAAATCATCGAGGGTATATTCCGGAGTAGTTAGCTCATATTCTTTATCAAGCTGTTTCATCCAATCAAGTGCTTCATCGACATCACCAGAAGTATGAGTTATCAATTCTTTAAAGATTTCAAACAATTTATCAAAAGGTGTTTGTTCTGGTATCTTATAATTTTCAAATCTGAAACCTTTTTTAGTGATATTCCCCATTTTATAAAAATAACATAAAATATATAAACCAATAAGTATGCAAAAACTAAATTAATGTCTTCCCTTTAGTACTTCAACGACATCATCCAATTCATATCCTTTAGCTTTCAACAATATTAAATAATGAAATAGTAGGTCTGCTGACTCATTCAAAAATAGCTCATCATTATTATCTTTTGCTTCAATAACTGTTTCTATGGCTTCCTCCCCTACTTTTTGAGCAATTTTGTTAATACCTTTTTCGAACAGAGAAGCTACGTAAGAAGTTGAGCTCTTTGCATTTTCCTTTCTATCTTTTATAACTTGCTCTAATTCTGTAAGAAACCCATATGATTGTGAATTAATTTCATCCCAACACGTATCTGAACCTTTATGACATGTAGGTCCTTCAGGTCTAGCTTTAATTAACAGGGTATCATTGTCACAGTCAACCTTTAACTCAACCATATTCAAAAAATTACCGCTCTCCTCTCCTTTCGTCCATAATCTACTTTTTGTTCTACTAAAAAAAGTCACTTTTCCTGTATCAACTGTCTTGGAATAAGCATCTTTATTCATATACCCTAACATGAGTACATTTTTAGTTATTGCATCTTGAACTATCACAGGTACCAAACCATCTTGGTTTTTATTAAAATCTATATTCATAACCTTACTGGTATATTATTATTTTTTAATTCTTTTTTTAAATCGACAATTTCTATTTCTTTAAAATGAAAAACACTTGCTGCCAATGCAGCATCAGCCTTTCCATCAATAAACGTATCAACAAAATGTTGCATATTTCCTGCACCACCAGATGCAATAATAGGAATATTTAAATCTTTTGATAATTTAGCTAAGGCTTTGTTTGCAAAACCATTTTTAGTTCCATCATGGTCCATTGAAGTAAATAAAATTTCTCCGGCGCCGCGCATTTCAACTTCCTTAGCCCATTCAAAAAGATCTAATTCAGTTGGGACCTTACCCCCAACTAAATGAACTATCCATTTTCCATTGATCTGTTTAGCATCAATGGCAACAACTATGCATTGACTTCCAAACTTCGCTGCTAGCTCATTAATTAATTTTGGCTTATTTACAGCCGAAGAATTAATAGAAATTTTATCTGCCCCTGATTTTAACAAGACATCAACATCTTCTACAGAAGAAATTCCACCACCTACGGTGAAAGGTATATTTACTTTTTCTGCAACATGTAATACCAAATCTATTAATGTTTTTCTACGTTCTTCTGTCGCCGAAATATCTAAAAAAACTAACTCATCAGCCCCCTCTTGTGCGTATATGGCCGCTAACTCAACCGGATCTCCGGCATCACGTAGATCAACAAAATTGACACCCTTTACAGTTCTTCCATTCTTAATATCCAGGCATGGTATAATTCGTTTTGTTAACACAATCCTAATTTTTATTAATAATATAATTTTCAAGCTGTTTTAAACTAATCCTTCCTTCATAGATAGCTTTACCTATTATGGTTCCATCGCAACCTAATTTTGCTAATTGAGGAATTTCTTCAAATGTTGAAATTCCACCTGAAGCTATTAGTTTTATATTTTGGACTTGTTTCAGAATCTTTCCATATAATTCAAAAGAAGGCCCTTCTAACATCCCGTCTTTGCTAATATCTGTACAAATAATATAACTTACTCCTTCTTTTTGATATTCTTCTATAAAAGGAATTAATTCTTTATCCGACTCTTCTAACCACCCACTTATGGCAACTTTTTCATCAAGAGCATCAGCGCCCAATATTATTTTGTCATCACCATATTGCAATAACCAATTTTTAAAAATAGCCGGATTTTTAACTGCAATGCTCCCACCAGTAATTTGATTAGCACCACATTCAAAGGCAATTTTTAAATCTTCGTTAGATTTTAATCCACCTCCAAAATCAATTTTTAAGTTTGTTTTTGAAGCGATCTGTTCTAAAATTTTATGATTTACTATATGTTTACTTTTGGCTCCATCCAGATCAACTAGATGTAAATATTCTATTCCGTGATCTTGAAATTCTTTCGCCACCTCTAAAGGGTTTTCATTATAGACCTTTTTAGTAGCATAATCTCCTTTAGACAAACGAACACATTTGCCTTCAATGATATCTATGGCTGGAATGATCCTCATAATTCTAAGAAATTTTTTAATACTTGCTCACCAGCCGAACTACTTTTTTCAGGATGAAATTGTACACCATAAAAATTATCTTTATGTAGAGCTGATGAATAAAGTAATTCGTAATCCGTTGTTGCGATGGTTTCCATACATATAGGCACATAAAAACTATGTACCGTGTACATGTATTCTTTTTCTTGAATTTTATCGAACAAGTCAGTTTTTAAGTTAGATACAACATTCCATCCTATTTGAGGAACTTTGACATTATTACTGAATTTCAACACATTAACATCAAAAATACCCAGACCTTTAGTTTTACCTTCTTCACTATAATTGCACATTAACTGCATACCCAGGCAAATTCCTAAAACAGGTTGTTGTAATTGAGGAATCAATGTATCCATACCAGAAGCTTTCAATTTTTTCATTGCACTACTTGCTTCACCAACACCGGGAAAAATTACTTTATCAGCCGATTTAATCTCTTCAGTATTATGACTCAAAACTGCTACATAACCTAATCGCTGTATTGCAAACATGATACTCTGAATATTACCTGCGCCATAATCTATTATTACTATTTTCATCCTGTTGATCTCTTTATAACATCCCTTTTGTACTCGGTAGAATCATCTTTTCAGCATCTCGCTTAACAGCGGCTCTAATAGCCTTAGCAAAAGCTTTAAAAATGGCCTCAATTTTATGATGCTCATTCTCTCCTTCAACTTTAATATTTAAATTTGCCTTTGCACCATCCGTAAAAGATTTAAAGAAATGATAAAACATTTCAGTAGGCATTTTACCTATCATTTCTCTTTTAAATTCTGCATCCCATACCAACCAATTTCTACCTCCAAAATCAATACTCACTTGAGCTAAGCAATCATCCATTGGCAATGAAAATCCATAGCGCTCTATTCCTAATTTATTAGCTAATGCTTCACTAAAAACTTCTCCTAAGGCGATAGCCGTATCTTCAATAGTATGATGTTCATCAACCTCAAGATCTCCGTTTACTTTAACAATTAAATCCATTTGTCCGTGGCGGGCAATTTGATCTATCATATGATCAAAAAATGCAATCCCCGTATCTATTTCACTTTTACCTGTACCATCAAGGTTGACTTTGATATAAATATTGGTTTCGTTGGTTTTTCTATTAATTTCTGCAACTCGGTCTTCTAATTTTAAAAACTCATATATGCGTTGCCAATCACTAGTTTCTAATGAAATATAATTATCTAGTTCTTCACGTTTTACAGTTATTTCAGAAGTACCTAAGTGCGTATTGTCATTTATAAAAATTCCCTTCGCTTCAAGATTCTTCGCTAATTCTACATCAGTAAGCCTGTCGCCAATCACAAATGAATTCGCCAAATCATATTCAGTGGAGAAATATTTTGTTACTAAACCGGTATTCGGCTTTCTGGTTGATGCATTGTCTTTGGCAAAGGTTCTGTCGATAACCACTTCATCAAAAATTACACCTTCATTTTCAAATGAACTCATAATAAAATTATGAACAGGCCAAAAATCTTCTTCGGGTAAACTAGGGGTCCCGAGACCATCCTGATTTGTAATCATGACTAGTTCATAATCTAATTCCTTGGCAATCTTTGGTAAATACGCTAATGCTTTTGGGTAAAAAACTAATTTTTCGAATGAATCGATCTGCTCATCTTCAGTTTCCCTGATCAATGTTCCGTCCCTGTCAATAAATAGCACTTTCTTTTTCATAATTTTAATTCTTTTAAAGTCTTGATTAACGTCTCATTTTCTTCTGGAGTTCCTATGGTTAACCGTAACGTATTTTCACAAAGTGGTTGTGATGTTCTATTTCTAATTACAATTCCTTTATTCAAAAGTTGATTGTATCTTTTACTAGCGTCATCAACTTTTATCAATATAAAATTAGCCTCTGAAGGAAATATTTTTATTATATATTTTATTTGAAGTAATTTTTTAAATAACCTATTCTTTTCATCTATAATTAAATCTATTTCATCTATAAATTTATTTTTATTCAACAATCTTTTCAATGCCCTTTTCTGTGTAAGTTCATTTACATTATATGGAGGTTTGATCTTATTTAGAATGGCGATTATTTCAGCAGAAGCATAACAAATTCCAAGTCTAATACCAGCCAAACCATATGCTTTTGATAAGGTTTGTGTAACAATTAAATTCGGATATATTGATAATTTTTTAAGCCAGCTTTGCTCAGAAGAAAAATCAATATAAGCTTCATCAATAACAACTAATCCTTTGAATGAATTGAGCAGTACCTCAATATTATTAACGTTAAAAATATTTCCTGTAGGGTTATTAGGTGAACAAATAAATAAAATCTTTGTAAAACGATCAGAGGAGGCTAATATGACCTCACTATTTAACTCAAAATCTTCAGTTAAAAGCACTTCCTTATTTTCAATATTATTTGTATCTGCCAATACTTTATACATACCGTAGGTTGGTGGCAACGTTATTACATTATCCCTTGCAGGTTCACAAAAAGCCCTGTAAATTAGATCTAGTACCTCGTCACTACCATTGCCTAATAATATATTTTCCGGTTTAACCCCATTCTGTTCAGCTAAAATTGATTTTACATTTCTTTGTTGTGGATCAGGATAACGATTTACACCATTTTCAAATGGATTTTCATTGGCGTCAAGAAAAATCATGTTTTCAGTAGAACCCTTAAACTCATCTCTTGCTGAAGAGTACGGCTTCAACCGTAGCACGTTTTCACGAACCAAACTGTTTATATTGAATCTTGTTGTTTTCATTTATTATCTAATGATCTTAATCTTAAGCTAACAGCATTTTTATGTGCATATAATCCTTCGGCTTCAGCCATTATTTCAATGGCATTTCCAATATTTTTTATACCTTCTTCTGATATTTTTTGAAAGGTCATACTTTTCATAAAACTATCCAAATTTACACCGCTGTACTGCTTAGTATACCCATTTGTAGGCAATGTATGATTAGTGCCCGATGCATAATCTCCCGCACTTTCAGGTGTATAATTTCCAATAAAAACTGATCCGGCATTTATTATTCCATTGATGTAAAAATTATCATCACTTACACAAATAATAAAATGTTCTGGTCCATATTCATTAATTAGATCGAGTGCAATAGTATCCTTATCAACATAGATTAGTTTTGAGTTTCCAATGGCTTTTTTTGCGATTTCCTTTCTTGGCAACTCTTTTATCTGCAAAGAGATCTCATTTTCTACTAAATCTATTAATTTTTTAGAAGTAGAAACCAATAATACCTGACTATCAATGCCATGTTCTGCCTGACTTAATAAATCTGAGGCAACAAAACTGGCGTCTGCAGTGTCATCAGCGACTATTAAAAGTTCAGAAGGGCCTGCTGGCATATCTATGGCAACTCCAAATTTAGTAGCCATTTGTTTTGCCGTTGTTACAAATTGATTGCCAGGGCCGAAAATCTTATATACTTTTGGGATCGTCTCTGTACCAAATGTCAGCCCAGCAATAGCTTGAATACCACCAACTTTAAATATTTTAGTCACACCACAAAGTTGAGCTGTAAATAATATTGCTGGATGTATTTTGCCTTCTTTGTTAGGGGGAGAACACAAAATTATTTCTGAACAACCTGCTATTGACGCTGGAACGGCCAACATTAGTATTGTTGAAAATAACGGTGCGGTTCCTCCAGGAATATAAAGCCCTACTTTTTGAATAGGACGTTTTTCTTGCCAACAGTCAACTCCATTAGAAGTTTCTACCCTAATGCTATTCGATTTTTGCGCCTCATGAAACTTTTCAATGTTAGATTTAGCAAGTTCAATGGCAATTTTCAATTCGTTGGAAATTAATTCATTAGCCTCCCTAATTTCATTTTTAGTTACATTTATATTATCTAACTGTACATCATCAAAAAGATTGGTATATCTTATAATTGCACTATCTCCTTTTGTTTTTACTTCGTTAAAAATTTCATTCACAATATCTTCAATAGCTGCACTATCTAATATCGGTCTTTTTAGTATTTCTGACCATGATTCTTTTGGAGGATTATATATTTTCTTCATTAGTTATATTATTATAGGACCATTTTTTCTATTGGGCAAACTAATATTCCTTCCGCCCCGGCACTTTTTAATTCGTCGATTATTTCCCAAAATTTTTCTTTATTAATAACTGTATGAATGGAACTCCATCCAGCTTCAGCTAATGGCAATACCGTAGGGCTTCTCATTCCAGGTAAAATATTTGCTATGCTAGTGATTTTTTCATTGGGAGCATTCATAAGAACATATCTCGAATCTCTCGCCCGCAAAACGGATTTTAATCTGAATTGGAGTTTAGAAAGCAATTCTTTTTTCTCTACAGATAAATCAGGCGCTATTGTAAGGACAGCTTCACTTTTAAGCAGTACTTCTACTTCCTTCAAATTATTTTTAAACAATGTGCTTCCACTTGAAACAATATCACAAATGGCATCTGCCAAACCAATATTCGGAGCAATTTCAACCGAACCACTTATCACGTGTAATTCAGCTTCTATACCCTTTTCACTCAAAAATTGATTAATCGTGTTGGGATATGAAGTAGCAATACGTTTTCCCTGTAAATCTTCCAACGCATTATAATTAGAGTTTTTAGGGATGGCAATAGAAACACGACATTTAGAAAACCCAAGTTTTTCAACAACTTCAAGGTCTTTTCCTTTTTCAATCAATACATTTTCACCAATAATGGCTACATCTACAACACCATCTTTTAAATATTGTGGGATATCTCCATTCCGCAGATATAAAACTTCTAAAGGAAAGTTACGCGCGGCCGCTTTCAATTGATCTTTACCATTGTCTATTGAAATACCACAATCTTTGAGAATTTTTAAAGAATCTTCGTTAAGGCGTCCTGATTTTTGGATAGCTATTTTTAATTTACTCATTTTTGTTTTTTTATGCTTGAGTAAATCAGCGGAAAAGTTTTAAAAGAGAAAACCCGCTTGATTTATTCAAACGGGTTTTTAATATATTTTAATTTTATTCAATACATTTTCAGCTCGCTTGAGTTCAGTTATGAAAATGATGATGATGAAATTGAATAAAATTCATTGTTTTATTTATTTGTACAAATATTGAAATTTTTTTCTTTATAAACCAAATAAAATTTCAATCTTTTAATTTATTCATCTCTAAATGTTGATTTTTTGTATGGCGGTATCCATATTGCCACCACTTAGCCATTAATTTTTTATTGAATATCAATGAGTTCGTGGTTAACACCGTTGGCGTATAATATAAATTTAGTTTAACACCACTGTTTTTGGCTTGTAATTTACCGATGGTAACATTATGTCTTTCAACATGATCTAGCATAAATTCAAAAACATTAGTTAATAATGAAAAAGGATTTTTGGATGGCATTCTATTAAATTGTGTTATTTCTGTTTCTAAAATAATAGCATCCACTTCCGTAGCACCTCTTAATATCGCCTCACGAATTGGAACCAAACATCCGAATCCACCATCAGCATATTCGCAACCATTCTTTCTTAATAAACTCATAAAGGGAACATAATTGCAGGAAGCCCAAATCCAATCACAAAAATCAAGATAACTACAGTCTTCAATAGATTTATATTCAACCTTATTTTCTGTAAGGTTAGATACTGTAATTATTACATTTTTGTCTGAATCTTTTACTCTTTGAAAATATTCTTCAGTGACATATTTTCTAATAAATTTTCTTAAATTTTTACTTTCTCCAAATGTCCGACGTCCATTTAAAAAATTCCAGAGGGTGTTAAGGTAATTTATGCTAACTACTTTTTCGCCATGAACAGTTTTTACTACAAATGGATTATTACTAAATATTTTGCGCTGGCTTACTGTAGTGTATATTGCTTTAAGTTCGTGTAATTTTCCTAAGGCTAAGTGGGTTACCATCAAACTACCTGTTGATGTACCTAAAAACAAATCGTAATCAATATTTTTTTCTTCCATCAAATATTGAGCAACTCCTCCTGCAAAAGCACCTTTACTTCCCCCTCCTGATATCACTAATGCCTTCATATTTTAATATATAATTTCACGATTTGACTTTTCCTTTTACTAAAAAAAATTACTTTTGATAAATTTAACTAAATAGGATGAATATAAAATTCTTTATACTTATATTTTTTTTAATTTTCGGATTTTTTTCTTGTGAAAAAAAATATCAACCCAGAAACATCGAAACAGTAAATCTTGAAAATATTTCCATTGATAGTTCGAGTATTCGCGCCATTCACACTTCAATAGATTCAAGTCTCATATATGCAACATCTGATGGTTATATAGGTTTATACTTTCCATCAAATAAAGGGTTAAAAACAGAAAAAATAATGTATGATACGATCGTTCCTCACTTTCGATCTATCGCATCAAACAACAATAATGTCTATGTTTTAAGTATAGGAAATCCTGCATTGCTTTATGAATACAGTGAAGGGGATTTGAAAATTGTTTATAAAGAAGAACATCCTAAGGTTTTTTATGATGCCATAGCTTTTTTTGATGAATTAAACGGAATTGCCATGGGTGATCCTATTGAAAATTGCTTATCGATACTTATTACTAGAGATGGTGGCCAAACATGGAACAAAATACCATGCAAAGAATTGCCTAAAACTGAGGAAGGCGAAGCAGCGTTTGCAGCAAGTAACAGTAACATTGCTATTGTAGGTTCTCATGCCTGGCTGGTTACAGGTGGTAAGCAGGCAAGGGTATTCCATACACCGGATATGGGAAAAACATGGGAGGTTTTTAATTCACCAATTGTTGCAGGAAATCAAATGACCGGTATTTATAGTGTTGATTTTTATGATGAAAAAAATGGAATTATATTTGGTGGTGATTGGAATGATAAAGAAAATAATGTGGCTAATAAAGCCATAACGACTGATGGCGGAATAACATGGCAGTTAGTTGCTGATGGAAAAGAACCAGGTTACAATAGTTGCGTACAATATGTGCCTAATACAAAAGGAAAAGAAATATTTGCGGTTGGTTCAAACGGAATTTCTTTTTCAAATGATGGAGGGCAATCTTGGAAAAAAGTTAGCAAAGAAGGCTATTACACGATAAGATTTGTAAACGAAAATTTTGCGTGGTTAGCCGGAAATAATAAAATTGGAAAATTGACCTTAAAATAAAAGAATGAAGAAAATATTATTACTCCTATTTGCATTGAGTCTAATAGGCTGTCAAAAGAATGACTTAAAAAACGAATTTAAGTGTAAATCTACCACTGAATTTTCTGACACAAAAGAAATACGAGATGTTCTAAAAAAATTTAAACTTACCCTGCCAAGTAACTGGAAAACTCAACTATACTATGATGATTTTCAATCAGAAATTTATAGTGCAGATACTACTAAAAGTTTAAAAGAAACCTATATTTTAGATATTTCATGGCATCAAGGTGAATTAGAATTAAATGAATTTTTTGATCAAACTGTAAGAGACACATTAGCCATTAAAGAAGGTTTAAGCCTGGTCAAATCAAACTTCTCAGAATTTCATAAAAAGCCATGTTATTGGAACTTGTCAAAAGGCAAAAGCGGTGAATTTACATATCATTTTTTTCAAGTATACGTTAAAACGGAAGTAGATGAATATTTTACATTCACCACAAAAGTGTACGGTGATGAAAATATTGATGAACGACTTTGTTCGTCGATACAATTAACCGACAAAATAAAGTTTATAGAGTAGTTATTTTGATTGCAATATTGTAATTGATTAACTACTTTTGAATAAAATTAAAAATTATGCAAAAAATAACAGAAAGATTTATAAAATATATATCTATTGATACTCAATCAGACGAAGAAAATGAAGACTTTCCAAGTACAGCAAAGCAATGGGATTTGGCAAAAGTCCTTGTAGAAGATCTCAATGCTATTGGCATGCAAGATGTAACCTTAGATGAGAATTGTTATGTAATGGCTACGTTGCCCAGTAATGTTGATCATCAGGTACCCGTGATTGGTTTTATTTCTCATATTGATACAAGTCCTGATTATTCGGGTACAAATGTAAATCCTCAAATTCATAAAAATTATGACGGAAGTGATATTGTCTTAAATTCAGAAGATAATATAGTGCTTTCTCCTGATTATTTTGAAGATATGTTATTATACAAAGGCCAAACATTAATTACTACTGATGGTACAACTCTTTTAGGTGCTGATGACAAAGCTGGGATTACTGAAATTATAACAGCAATGGAATATTTAATACAACATCCTGAAATAAAACATGGAAAAATTAGAATTGCTTTTACACCAGATGAAGAAGTAGGTAAAGGTGCCCATATGTTTGATGTAGAAAAATTTGGTGCCGAATGGGCATATACGATGGACGGCAGTCAGGTAGGTGAGTTAGAATATGAAAATTTCAATGCGGCCGGAGCCAAAGTAATTGTCAATGGTAAAATCGTTCACCCAGGTTATGCAAAAGGAAAAATGATCAATTCTATGTTGATTGCAAATGAGTTCATAGCTGCATTACCGAAAAATGAAATTCCTCAAGAAACTGAAGGTTATGAAGGATTCTTTCATTTAACTGCTATGAAAGGAGAAGTTGAAAAAACTGAATTACAATATATCATACGTGATCACGATATGAAGTTATTCGAAAAGCGAAAATCTGATTTTCAGAATGCTGCAAATACTATCAACAAAAAATTAGGTAATGATCTGATTCAGGTCGAAATTAAAGATCAGTATTATAATATGCGTGAGAAGGTTGAACCAGTTATGCATATTGTTGATATTGCAGCAGAAGCGATGAAAGATCTAGGGATAAAACCTTTAATTAAGGCAATCCGTGGTGGAACAGATGGTTCACAATTATCGTATAAAGGACTTCCCTGCCCAAATATCTTTGCCGGAGGACATAATTTCCATGGTAGATATGAATATGTTCCCGTTGAATCAATGCAGAAAGCTACAGATGTAATTGTAAAAATTGTTGAAAAGACAGCTTTGAAACATAGTTGATTTTATGGATATATAAAAATTCACAAATTATTAGTATCTGTTATTATTTATAGAAAAGTTTTGACAAACCAGTCACTTCCCTATTTTAGCCTCAAATTTTAATTATTTTATGGATAGAGAATATTTATTATCGTTGGTCGAAAAATATGACAGCCCGTTGTATGTATATGATGCTGAAAAAATTGAGGAACAATATAAACGGATTACCGGTGCATTTTCTTCTGTTAAGCATTTAAAGATAAATTATGCTGTTAAAGCACTTTCTAATGTAAATATTTTAAAGTTATTTCAGTCTTTTAATGCAGGCTTAGATACCGTTTCTGTTCAAGAAGTACAATTAGGCCTAAAAGCAGGTTTTGCCCCACAAGACATTATTTTTACGCCTAATGGTGTATCACTTGACGAAATTGTACAAGCCAAAGATCTTGGTGTCCAGATCAATATTGACAATCTTTCTGTTTTAGAACAATTTGGTCAAAAATACCCAAAAACACCTGTCTGCATTCGTATAAATCCGCATATTATGGCCGGAGGTAACAGTAAAATATCTGTTGGGCATATAGATTCTAAATTTGGTATTTCTATTCACCAATTGCCACATATTCATCGCGTGGTTGAAAATACCGGAATGCTTATAAACGGTATCCATATGCATACCGGTTCAGATATTTATGATGTAGATGCGTTTTTACGTGCTACGGAAATTTTATTCAATGCAGCCTCGACATTTACCAATTTAGAATATATTGATTTTGGAAGTGGATTTAAAGTTCCGTACACAGAAGGAGATATTCAAACTGATATTGAAGAATTAGGCGAAAAACTATCCAAACGATTTAATTCGTTTTGCAAGGAGGTTGGAAAAGAGCTTACGCTTATGTTTGAACCGGGTAAATTTTTAGTGAGTGAAGCTGGTAAATTTCTCGTTCACGTAAATGTAGTTAAGCAAACTACTTCTACTGTTTTTGCAAGTGTAGACAGTGGAATGAATCATTTTATCAGGCCAATGTTTTACGATTCGTATCATCATATCATAAATTTATCAAACCCCAGTGGAAAAGAACGTTATTATACTGTGGTAGGCTATATATGCGAAACTGACACTTTTGGTTCTAACAGAAGAATTAATGAAATAAAAGAAGGTGATGTTTTATGCTTTAACAATGCTGGTGCATATTGTTTTTCTATGGCCTCTAATTATAATTCACGTTACAAACCGGCAGAAATAATGGTAAAAAATGGTAAAGATTACTTAATTCGTAAAAGAGAAACCATTGAGGATATTTTCAGGAATCAAGAAATTATCAATTTGGAATAAAAGCTATAATTTTATTCTTTCTAAAATATACCTATGCGTTTAAAAACCGTAATCAATGTAGCTTTTACTTTATTTATTACTTCCATTAGTGCGCAACAACCTGATTTTACGCGTCAAGATACACTTAGAGGTTCAATTACCAATGAACGTATTTGGTGGGATTTAATACATTATGATCTTGATTTGAAAATTGATATCCCAACTAAAAGCATCCAAGGAACGAATACAATTACATACAGGGTTTTGCAGGAGAATCAATTGATGCAAATTGATTTACAACCACCAATGAAAATTACTACAGTTAAACAAGATGGGAATTCACTGACTTACAACAGAGATGGTAATGTTTATTATATAAAATTGAATAATAAACAGCAGGTTGATTCCATAAAAAAATTAACTGTTGACTTTGAAGGTATCCCTGCCATAAGTAATAACCCTCCTTGGGATGATGGCTTCACATGGGGTACTGACAAAAATGGCAATGATTTTATAGCTACTACTTGTCAAGGTGGTGGAGCCAGCATTTGGTGGCCTTGTAAAGATCATATGTATGATGAACCTGAAAATGGACTTAATTTGAGTATTACAACCCCTGAACATTTGATTGGGGTTGCAAATGGACGTTTAAAAAATACCATTAAAAACGGTGATAAAACAAATACTTATGTCTGGCAAGTTGAAAACCCCATCAATAATTATGGCATAAATATTAATATTGGAGATTATGTTCACTTTTCTGATAAATATAAAGGTGAAAAAGGTGATTTAGATTGTGATTACTTCGTTCTCTCCTATAATTTAGAAAAAGCAAAAAAGCAATTTGAACAAGCTCCAAAAATGTTAAAGGCTTTTGAATACTGGTTTGGCCCCTATCCATTTTATGAAGATAGTTTTAAACTTGTAGAAGTACCGTATTTAGGGATGGAGCATCAAAGTTCTGTTACTTATGGAAATGAGTATCAAAATGGATTTAGAGGTAAAGACCTGAGCGGTACGGGTTGGGGATTAAAATTCGATTTTATTATTATTCATGAATCAGGACATGAATGGTTTGCTAACAATATTACTTATAAAGATATTGCAGACATGTGGATTCATGAAGGGTTTACGGCTTATTCTGAAAATTTATATTTAGATTTTCATTACGGGACTGAAGCCAGTAATGCCTATGTAACAGGCACAAGACGCTTAATAAGAAATGACAGACCTATTATTGGTCATTACAATGTAAATAAATCAGGTTCTGGCGATATGTATTATAAAGGCTCCAATATGTTACATACGTTACGGCAAATAGTAAATAATGATGAAAAATGGCGATCAATTTTAAGGGGATTAAATTTAGATTTTTATCACCAAACGGTTACTACAGAACAAATTGAAAATTATTTAAGTAAACATATCGGTATAAAATTAAAACCATTTTTCGATCAATACTTAAGGACCATCCAGATTCCGAAGTTTGAATATCAGATTAAAGGAAATCAATTCTTGTATAGATGGTCAAATGTTGTAGATGATTTTAGTATGCCAATTAAGGTTACTATTAACGATCAAATTCAATGGCTTAGTCCAACCGAGGCTTGGAAAAAATTGCAAATAGAAAGTAATAAGATAATAGTCAAAACTGATAGTAACTTCTATGTTGACATTGAAGATTTAACCATCAACGATTAATATTTATATCATTATAATTTATTGGACTAATTATTAACTAATTATAAATTTTATTATAAATAAATATTAATTTGATAAAAAAATAGATAAACCAATAAGTTTGCCTTGTAGTTAACATTATATCTATTACATTTGAGCCATGCAACTAATATTTAAACATAAAAACGCGATTAAATCCTTACAAAGTGTGAGTTCTAATAATACTGCATTTACTACATTTACGATTACCCTTAGGGGTTAATAACTATATTTATTCCAGCAATTTATTGTATGTCTATTTTTCAATAGATCATTTAATTATTTAATGATTAATGTAATATCAACATGAAAGTATTAAAATTTGGAGGAACATCAGTCGGTTCCTCAGAAAACATAAATAAGATCATTGAAATCATCTCTAAAAACGAGCAAAATGACGCTCAAGTAGTTGTGGTTTCAGCATTTTCAAGGGTGACTAATTTATTGTTAGAAGCTGCTCTTTTATCAGCTTC
>CAZJCZ010000031.1:0-5567 GCA_964544575.1 uncultured Flavobacteriaceae bacterium
CAAAAAATAATGATTGGGAAGATTTGACATCAGACCCAAAAGGCAATCTTTATATTGGAGATTTTGGAAACAACCTTAACAATCGTAAAAATTTGACTATCCTTAAAGTTAATACAAAAGACTTGAAAAATAAAAAAAATGCTGATGTTGAGCGTATTCAATTTTATTTCCCTGAGCAAAAGAAATTCCCACCAAAAAAGAAACAGCTTTATTTTGACACTGAATCTTTCCTTTTTTTTAATCACAGTTTATATCTATTTACAAGAAGTCGTGTAAAAGGTGATTATGGGAAAACTTCTTTATATAAAATTCCAGCAATCGAAGGTAATCATGCCGCCGAATTTATTTCAGATTATTCCTCCTGTAAAAAACTAAAATGCTCAATAACTTCTGCCGCTATGAGCAAGGACCAGAAAAAGGTTGTCCTCTTGACTAGTGAATCTATTTTATTTTTAACTGATTTTGAAGAAGACAATTTTTTTAGCGGAAAAATTGTTGAACTTCCATTCGATCATAAATCACAAAAAGAAGGGGTTTGTTTTAAAAATGATGAAACAATTTATATTACTGACGAAAGATCACATGGAAGAGGTGGGAACTTATACAAATTTAAACTCTAACGTTTTTTTTAGGTCGCATCAATCCCTCTTGTGACACCGAAGCAATGAGTGTACCATCCCTTGAAAAAATATCGCCTCTAGTGAAACCACGTGCTCCGAAGGTGCTTGGAGATTCAAATGAAAAAAGCATCCAATCATTAAAATCAAAATCTCTAAAAAACCACATGGAATGGTCCAAACTTGCCATTTGTGTATTGCCGTAATTTGCAGTATTTGCATGAGGATTTAATGCCGAAGATAAAATATTATAATCTGATATATAGGTAAGAATTTGTTGTTTTGTAGCCAAATCTAATTTCAAGGCTGCGCCTTTTAGTTTAAACCAGACATCTGCAGAAGGAGGTAGGCTTTTTTTATCTAACGGGTTTACAATCTTAGTTGGCTTAAATTCAATAGGGCGTTCTATTTGTAAAAATTCTTTCATTTTATTTGGTAGAAGGTCACCAAACTGAACAAGCATTTCGCTCCAACTAAGGAGTTCTTCAGGCTGTTTAATATCTTCTTTCATTTTTAATTGATGCTCATAACCAACTTCATTTTTATGAAATGATGCAGCCAATATAAAAATAATTATTTCGCCTTGCTTTGCTGTAACGCGTCGTGTTGAAAAACTTCCACCATCTCTAATGATACCTACGTCATATGTAATTGGCAACTGAAGATTTCCTGCTTCAAGAAAATATGCATGCATAGAGTGCAAAACACGTTTGTTTAAAATTGTTCTATATGCTGCATTAATAGCTTGTGCCAAAACCTGACCTCCAAATACATTTGGACTTCCAACGGTTTTGCTTACTCCGTTAAATTGATTTTCACCGACTTCGTCTAATATTAAAATGTCTAATAGATCCTCGACTGAATTCATTTAAAGCTATTCTTTTTATTGAGTTTTTAAAGGTAATTACATTTCAATCAAAAACAACATAATTAATATAACTCAATCGAAAATAGAATAAGTAATGTTTAGGACTTAATTAATAATTAATCGAATTAAAATTTGAATTTAAAACCTAATAAATAGTTAGCATTCCCACTGCTAAATGTAAGTTCCATATGTTCTTGTTGGTATGGTGTTGTAAATAAATAAGAACTACCTACGCCAATTATTGCTCCGGCAAGTACATCTGAAAAATCATGATGATCTGAATCAATACGGCTATAACCTGTAATTCCTGCCAACAAATAAGCCGGTATTCCATATTTCCAACCATATCTTTTTTGTATAAATGATGCACTTTGAAAAGTTGTAGAAGTATGACCTGATGGAAAAGCGTCGCTATTTTTCATATTTGGCCTTTCTTTTTCAATAGTGACCTTTAAACTTAAAGTAAGCACTTGATTTAAGACGAACCCTTTAGCAAATTGTAGTGAACCTTTTTTATCTCCAATTATTAGTGTTGTGCCCAAGGCAACAGCAGGCATCGTAAATAACAATACATCTCCTGAAGTTTCTAAAGCCTTATTTTGAGAAAATGATGAATTAGAAAAAATTAAAAGAGCACATAATATAAATAATTTCTTCATGAAAAAGGGGTTGTCAAAAGTAAAACGATCAACGTAAAGAAATATTTGACTCTTTTTAATTAAATATACCTTCAAGGTGTTTATTTATTTTTTAAAATCCAAAACCTAAACCAAATGAAATACGCCCGCCATCATCAGCAGTAAAGTATGACAATTGAAAAGTTATCATATCTGCCGCATTAGCAAAAATACCACCTCCAATTGAATTATTCCATTTTTTAGAATCATCGTCGTCTAACCAAACTCTACCATAATCAACACCCCCATATATTCCAATATTTAATGGTAATAATCCGGTTTTTACCTTACGAAGATTTAAGCGCACATCTGTACTTTGATAAAAAGAATTTTTACCAGTGAAACGTTCATTTCTGTAACCACGTAAGCCATCGTTTGCACCCAGACTAGCTGCCTGATAAAATTCAAAATCATCACCAAAATTAACATGCCCTTTTAGTTTGGTTGCTAGTACTAATTGTCCACTAGATATTAGCTTATAATCAAAACTTAATTCCGGAATAATATATCCAAATCCTTTATCATTTTCTTTGGCATTAATTTTATAACCAACTTGCATCGATATCATAATGCCTAAGGTTGGAAAAGCTTCATTATCAGAGTTTGAGTAATGATATTTTAAATCTGTACCCAAAAAGCTTTGGTTGATCTCTTCAGTTAAATCTATATAGTCATTAATAAACCTGCCTTCGGTTTCTTCTACTTCTATCGATTCATATAAAAATGAAGTTTTAAAACTTGCTCCTAATTGACCTCTCCAAATTAACGATGGTGCAAATTTTAATGTTCTAAGTTTTACTCTATTGTAATCTTTTCCTAGATCGTCATCAAAATTTGGAGTATTATTTCCAAAACCAAAGAAATTAATACTATAATTTGGACTCGTAAAAGCAGCTTCAAGACCCATGTTCCAATTCCCAATTACATTTGAAAATTCACCATTATACCTTAAGTCGTAACCATTTGTGGCAAAATAATAAGAGCCTGATAATACATGTTGGGATGTAAACGGGTTACGTTCAAACCCGTAAGTAGAAAACGTATTTACAAATCCTATTTTAAAACCATCATCCGGATTGATGCCAATGATTGGTAAAAACTGATTAGAACTGTATTTTAACTTTTTATAATCATATACATTCGTTTCATAATCATCAGTTAATCTTTTATTCCCTTTGTTTGTTATAAATTCACTTTTTTTAGATTTATAATCATAAACCTTTACTTTCTTTCCATTTTGAAGGTCATAAATATCTTTGTTTTGCCCTCCAATAATTCTAACTTTAATAAGGTCATTTCCCTCCCCATTTACTATAAACCTATCTTCATCATCTAATCCATAAATCCAGATTTCCTTGGTATCATCAGAAGAATATATTTTTTCATGAAACACCTCCCCTTTTTTACCTTTTTTTATTCGAAAGGCGGTAACTTTAGTATTTCCATTTGGCATTCGATCGATCTCAAACCAGTCATCTTTATCTGTTCCCTTAATAACTGCAAATTTATTGATGTGTTTATAGTATTCATTTGAAATTTGTTGAAGGTTAGCACGTCTCCCTTTCAGTTTTCTCTTAATATCCAATATTGTTTCATCTGTAACTTCTTCTGGAAAATAGGTAAAAGCCTCATCTATCACTTCATTCGTCAAATTGACTACAATATGATTTACCTGTGCATTCCAAAGTTCTTTGCCAGCTTCATTTATCAAGGCCATATCTAAGGGGTAAGGTTCTAAATTAAACCATTTTGGGCTTTTCAATTCTTCATTATAAGATTTCATTAATCGTAATGTAGGGATAGCTTTGGTTGCAAAACTTAATAAAGCTCCATCCGCCATAATTGAAAATGCCTGATCTCTATCTCTAGGTATTGGCCTATATATGGTTTGCCCATCTTCTTTAAACGTTGCCCAACGCCACTGATCCTCATGCCTATCCCAATCGCCAATAAGCATATCAAATAGTCGTGCTCTTATATATGCAGCTTCATCTAAATTATGATTTTCATTTTTATGAAGATTTTTCAACAAGTCATCCGTACTAATAACTTTATCTGAAAATCCAAAACTAGCTTTATCTCCATGACCCGAGGCTGCTCTTTCTTCAATCATATATAATTCATTGCCAAACTCTTCATTGAAATGACCCAAGGCATTTTGTTTTGGTATATAATATAATTTAGGATTTGTATGAAAAATACCTACTGCATCGCTTAATTTGCCAATAGTAAAAGGTGCATAAGGATGTGAGCCCGTAAACACGTCTAACAACAAGCCTTCTGTATAAGTTTCATCAAATTGCCCTTCAATATATTGATCTTTAAATGCTACTGCCTGTAGATATTGTACAGCATTTTTTCGCAATGCCCGCATTACGTATTCACGTCCATTTTTATCTTTAAATCGTAGTGATTTTGATTGATGACCACCACCTTTTCTAACAATTGTTATTCCTCCAAACAGGGTATCTAGATTAACAACCGGAGCATTTACTTTGGTTCCAAAATATTTTCGGTATCGTTCTCCCCAAAGGGCTTTGTAAAAACCATTTTTCTCTACTTCTTGTTTTGAATAGATTGCAGACGATTTCTCATAAGGGAAGTTAGAAGGATATGATATAAAGGTTTTCTTCCTTTCAACTGGAATCACTTCAGCTTGATATATCATTTCACTATTTACTGCCGAGTAAAATTGTACGAAGGAAGAGCCATCTTTAAATACATCCAATCTTGCAAAACCACTATCGCTCGAAGAAAATTCACCTTCTACATTTCTAGTTGCCATATTTTTTGAGCCTGAGCCACTAATTATTTGTGGAATATTGTCTTTAATGATGTATTGTAGGTTATGGTCATGGCCAGATATAAGAATAGTTTTGTCATTTTCTTGAGCCATTGTTACAACACGTTTCCTCAATTCGTTGTACTTACTATTTTGAATATCTGCTGATGAAATACCACTTGTTTTACGAATAATATTTTTTAAAGTTCCTAGTACCGGTGCAGGTGTAAGATGGGATTTAAAACTATATTGCCCTCCATGAGAACCATTAGTAAACATCGGATGGTGTATGGCGATCAATGTTGTTTTGCCCCTGGCCTTTTTAATTAATCCTTCTAATTCATCGAAGAATTTTGCTCTGGTCTTTATTTCACAATCATCATTTATAGTTGGATGCTTATCCCAATTGGTCAAATACCACTCACTATCAATTATTATCAATTCAATTTCAGTATTAATATGAACCGTATTTAATGGGCAGCCATTTTCAGGAAAAAAAGTGTTCTTACCTAAGATATCTTCAATATAGTTTTCCTGACGTTTTAAACCATTTAACCCGGAGTACCAATCGTGATTACCCGGGATAAAAATGGTCTTACCTTTAAAATCCTTGACCACATCCG
>CAZJCZ010000031.1:5667-17626 GCA_964544575.1 uncultured Flavobacteriaceae bacterium
TCGTGATTACCCGGGATAAAAATGGTCTTACCTTTAAAATCCTTGACCACATCCGTCTGAACATTCAATTGATGTTCTGCATAAGCCCTATTTTCATGACCTTTTTTTGGTAAGCCTTTTTCATAAATATTATCTCCTAAAAAAATAGCTGTGCTATTCTCTTTTGCCAAAGAGATCTCTTTCTTAAAAGCTTGTAATGCAATGGAGGATGTTCCAATCTCAGAACTCCCTGCATCGCCAATTAAATAAAAGGCATGTTCAATTTCTTTATCAGGAAATTGTGTATTGATATAATCATTTTTAATTTGAGTGTTGTAAGTAGCACAAGCGTTTAATAAAGAAATGAGAATAATACCTACAATGATTTTGTAATAATTTCTCATAGTTTTAGTGATTATTATTTAGGCAGTTTCTAATTGAAATGCTATTGCAAAAGCTATAACTGATGCAACAATTCCAATTAAAAAAATTGAATACGTAATTCTTAATATTTTGTATTTTTTATGTAAGACTAAACCTAAAAAATAGAGATCCTTCTTCATTGATGAATATAGGTAATCTCTATCTTGCATCATTTCTCCCATAGCCCATTCAAAATCTTGTAATTTCATTTTATGAAAATTACCAAAAAATAAAAGGTTTACTTTCTTTTGCTTAACATCTTCTTTAGTAAACTGTCCACTAGTAACATTAGGCCTGGTTGCCAATACTGAAAGTGCCATAGACGCCAAACTAAACACCACAAAAATTGCGGTTGGAATAATTAAATATTGATTTGAAGGGTTGTCTAATTTTGGAATTAAATTTGATAAGGCCAATGAAATAATAATTGCGTTGACTGATAGTAGTATGTTCGCTTTTGTATCAGCTATATTACTTAAAGTAATATGATTTCTCAAGGTAACTCTAAACATAGTTTCAATACCACGTTCAGGCAGCTTAGCTTTTTGTTTTTTAAACTTTAATTCTTCAGCTTTCAGTTTATTCTTTTCTTCAGCTTGTTTTGTTTTTTTCAAAATCTTGTATAATTGTGACAGATGTTTGTCTTTTGTTGGCTGCCAGTTTTTTATAGCATAATTAGTATAATATTGATGCTTTTTAGTTAAGAAATCGATGTTTTTTTCAATCCATTCAACATCAGGTAACTTCTTAAGACCTAACGCAACCCATTCTTCTCGCAATAACTCACTAACTTCAAAATAAAACTTTTTACCTAAGTGAGCACAATCTGCATCCAGAATTATCTTTTCTAATGAGTTCTTAGGTTCTCTTAGCATCGTTGTAACTAAAATCAACTCTTCAATTTTATTAATTGTGGCCGCTGCTACTTTTTCTTTTTTTAAAAATGTTTTTGCAATTTCTGCGCTATGATTTTCATGATTTTCGTTGCTTTTTATAAAACCAATATCATGAAACCATGCCGCTAATTCAAGTATCCTAGCATCATTGGTTCCTATTTTTTCCTTCTCGATTAGCTCTTTTACATATTTTACAACCCTACGGGTATGACTAAGATTGTGATAGAGATAAGATGGCGGTAATTTTTCGTTTAACTGAGCTACTACATAGCTTTCAGCTTTTTGGACAATACTCATAAACATTTAGGCTTTTATATCTTCAATTAATTCATCAATGGTCATCGTAGTTTTTTCATTAAAATTAGGCTTATAAATCACCTCAACACGTAACGCTTTTAGTCCCGAAACGCCTTGCAAATCTTCTAATTCTAACTTTTCTACCTCCCCCAAAAATTTCTTAGATTGCAAATATTTAATGTACTTTTTATACTCGTTAGCATCTTTATCTTGTGAATAAACAATCGCAATTTTTCCTGGTACTGTCAAACGTTCATCTGTTCCTTTTATATGAGCTTTATCTATTCTCTTTTTAATTATTTCATAACGAATATTATAAGCACCGTCTACATCAAATTGCTTTTCGTCCATTCTAAATTTAATCGCCATAGGATTACTATGAACTAAAATTAAGGACGCAATTTGTAGTTTGTTATCTAAACTTTCTTTAAGCTTATACGCTACATTTTCCATTTCACACATAATTTGTAATTGCCATAAACGAAGGTTATATAAATACAATGAATCGAATTCTTTATTGTTAACCAATGATTGGCCTATATACATATTATATTCAACACCATCAGTTTTATAGCGCTCAAAGTAATGTGGAAACATTTTTTGTGCTTCTTCCTGTTTTTTATCAAGATAATTAGTCAATTTTTCATTCAGAATGGTAACACTGTCTTCATAGGCTTTCCTCTTTTCATATACAACATGTAAATCCTTATCTAACCTTTTCATGTAAACCTCTACTAATTTCGCTACTTCATCGTCTAATCTTTTTACATGGTTAAAAACAGGATAGATCTCTGATCTTAAAAAGTCTAGAATCCCAATTTCATCTCCAGCATGCAATCCATTCTTAACATCCACTAAATACTCGTCAACACGAAACATTAATTCGTCATATATAGGAATTCTTTCAATTTCACATGCTTTTTCTAGTACTTCAACTGCTAGGCCTAATTGGGTAATCAAATCACTTTTTATAGCTTCATTCCGAGCCAAAGAGGAACCTTTAATATCGGACTGACCATAAAGGGGGTGAACATTTTCAAATACAATTTCGTCTAATTTAGGACTTGCAATCCCTTTAAAGCTATCATTGTGATAGTTCTCAGCTGCTTCCTTAAATTTCCATTTTACCGTTGAGTGAATAGTAGTATAATGTTCTTGAATTATTGCCTCTAGTACGTTTTGATGTTCTTCCGATGACCTTTTTACTGCCGCTTGAAAAACTGGAATTATATCTTTCAATTTATTTTGATTGACAGAATTTAATTCATAAGGTCTTGGTGAAGCTATTTCAAGTAATGCAAAAGAATCGACCGAACAACTAACTGGAACAAGAATAATACTTTGTATGTTTTTAGTCATTAGATTTTGATAGAAAGGGTTTTCATTTGTCGCTTTACCATATTTTTCTACATCAGAAATGGCAACTACTTCTTTCTTCTCAAAAACCTTATGCATTATTCCACTACAAAAAAAGTTATCACACGAAATTTCGCTTTTACTACCTAATATTAAACTTTCAGACTTTTTAACTTTAAAACAATCTAATTTACTAGAAGAGATATCAAAAATAGAGAAGCCGATCGTTAAATCCTTAATATTATAAAAGTTACGAAGGTTTTGCTGCATATCCGCAATTAGATCATCATCCTGCTTCAATAAATTCTTAGTTAAATCAGATATAGTTTCATCAGCAGTTACATCAAAAAGATTCATGATACCGAAACCTTTAAAAATATAACTATTTGGTGGAAATTTGTCTTTCCAGACCTCGATATTATCGAAATTGTCTAACAGCAATTTATAATCGTCTTCTGTTATTTTAGGCGCGTTTTTAGTTGGAATCACTTCTGCCATATCGGCATTAAAGGCAACTCTATAATGATTAATCATTCCTAATTTAGTATCCGGTATATCATAAAAAAAGGGCCTTTTTAAATCCAGCTTATATCCATAACAATAACCTAAAATCATAACACAGGCATGTATATATAGCTCATTTTCATCAAAATTTCTCACTTTGAGTTCATAATCTTCACCCGCATTATTTAAAATATTTTGAAACCGTTTTGAGAATTTAAACGACGTGAAAATAAAAGGAACACCAGCCGCCTTAATTTCATTATTGGTTAATAATTCAGGAAAAACACCCTCCAACAATATATCTATTTGATCTTTGTAGTTTTCCAATAATGAAAAATCATTTATACCATCAAGGAGTTCAGGAAAATTACTTAAGTGATCTGTAATTTCTTTCGCCGATTTATAGTACGGATGATTTTTATCTTCTGCATATTTTTTATAAAATGAAAATACTTTTTCAAAACTAACATGTATATTCAAGGGAAGTTCTAATTCCTCGCTTCTAATTATTCGTCTTATCTCCATAACTCAATAGTTTAATTGACTAAAATACATAAATATTTGATATCAGTCGGAAAGGTTTCCTTTTGCTAACATAACAGTTCTGATTGAAAAGGGAATTATTACTTAAGAATTTTATTGGAAATTCGTGAGCTTGCAATTCTGGCGGCTAAAAATCCTAAAATTAAAATTGTAAAAAATACAATAACAACATTCATTATTCTAAATTCTACAGGATATGCTAATTCAGTTGTTATCATTATAAAACCAAATTTTTCCTGTAAAATAACAAAAGTTATAGAGAGAAACAGTCCAATTAGGAGACCAAAAAAGGTCAATAAAAAACCTTGAATTATAAATATTCTCTTTATTTCTTTTATGGTTGCTCCCAGACTAAATAAAGTTTTTAAATTATCCTTTTTATCTAGGATCATCATAACAATGGCGCCAATTACATTGAATAATGCAATAATTAAAATTAAAGTGAAAACTAAATAAGACACTAAGTTTTCTGTATTTAACATTTTATGAAAAACCGCATTTAATTGTTCTCTACTTTCAATTTTATAACTATTACCCAATTTGTTTTGCAATAATTGTATCACCTCATTTTCATCTGCATCAGACGCTAATTTGAGTTCAATAGCTGAAATTTGATTTGTTTTATAATTCAATAAGTTCTGTGCTAATTCTATATGAGAAAAAACATATTTTTTATCTAACTCTTCCGTTAATTTAAAAACCCCTACAGGCTGCAAATTTAATTGGCTAAAAGCTGTCTTTGGATTATTTATATAGCCTTTACCTGGTTTCGGAACATACACTTTTAGTGACTCTATAAAATCATAGGTGCCTAAAGACAAGGTTGAAGAAACTCCGTTACCAATAACTACCCCTTGCATCGCTTCTTTATCCAACCATTCTCCAATATAAATGGCTGTATCAATATTATTAACCAGTAAATAGTTCGCGTCAACTCCTTTAATGCTGGCAATATGAGATTTATCTCTATAATTAAAAAAGGCTCTTTCTTCCACAACTTTACTATAATGAGCAATTTTTTCATCTTGTAGTACGGAGGAAATAGAATCTGTAAATAAAAACGTTTTCCCTTTGTCAATGCTAATTTTTAGATCAGGGTCAGATACTCTAATAAAATCCAAACTAAATTCCTTTAACCCAGAAAAAACAGAAAGCACTATAAACAATGCAAAAGTTCCGACAATCACACCTAATGCCGCTATTAAAGTGATAATATTGATCGCATTATTACTGCTTTTAGTAAACAAATACCGTTTTGCTATGTATAATGGAAAACTCAACCTATTTTTTTTTCTTTTTTGAAAGAATTTCAGGATTTTTTATTGGATTTTCTACATCTCCCCTTAAAGAAGCATCTATATCTTCAATATAATCTAAAGAATCATCCAAATAAAAAGTAAGCTCAGGCATACGACGTAATTGATTTCTGGTACGTTGTGCCAATTCATGTCTAATTAATACTGTATTAGTTTTGATTCCTTCAATGAGTTCATCACGTTTATCATTTGGAAAAATACTTAAGTATACTTTAGCAACAGATAAATCTGCCGTAACATTAACTTTGGTTACTGATATTATAACACCCTTCATTCCTTCTTGTGCCGCATTTTGCAGTACATTAACTAGATCCTTTTGTAATACCCCGGCTATCTTTTTCTGTCTATTTGTTTCCATTTTGCAAAAATAGGGTTTAAAACAATATTAAAACCATTTATCAATTAGTTTTGCCACTAAATAGAGGCATATTACCATTATATTTTGGAGTAAAACGGACTAATAAATAGTATAAATTCTATATTTTTGATATCATTTTTAATTTAACAATCGCCGAATGTCATTTAACGTACAATCTTATGAAAAAAATTGAGCATATTGGTATCGCAGTTAAGGGTTTAGAAAAATCTAATATCCTTTTTAGTCAATTATTCGGGAAAACTCACTATAAAACAGAAGAAGTTGTTTCAGAAGGAGTTAAAACATCCTTTTTTAAATCAGGCCCCAATAAAATTGAATTATTGGAAGCGACTGATCCAGAAAGCCCAATTGCAAAATTCATTGAAAAAAAAGGGGAAGGAATTCATCATATCGCCTTTGCTGTTGATGATATCATTTACGAAATAGATCGACTTAAAAATGAAGGTTTTACAATACTAAATTCTACACCAAAAAAAGGTGCTGATAATAAATTAGTTGCATTTTTACACCCCAAATCTACAAATGGCGTTTTGATTGAATTGTGTCAAGAAATTAAACATAAATAAGTATATTGCGGGCTTAATTTATCGATTTATTTTAATGAGTACTTCATTTGAAAAATATCAAAAAAGGCGATTACTGTCCTCATACTTATCAGTAATTTTTAGTATAGCTTTTGTACTTTTCTTATTAGGATTATTCGGTTTATTGGTGTTGAACACTAAAAAAATTACGGATTATTTTAAAGAACAGGCATCAATAACAATCTTCTTAAATGATGATGTTGATAACCAATCAGTAAAAAATTTACAAACAATTTTAAAAAGTGAAGAATTCACAAAATCTGTTAGCTACATTTCTAAAGAAGAGGCTGCTGTTATTGCAAAAAAAGAGAATGGAGAAGACTTTATGGATTTTTTAGGGTATAACCCTCTTAAAAATTCTATAGATCTGTATCTTAATGCTGATTTCGTTTCACCTGAAAAAATGAATGAAATTGAATCTCAATTGATAAAAAATGACGCCGTATTTGAAGTGTCATATGATAAATCACTTATTACACTTTTAACACAAAATGTAAATAGGATTAGTCTGTGGGTATTAATATTTAGTGGTTTGTTTAGCTTTATTGCTATGATTTTAATCAATAATTCTATCCGATTGTCTGTTTATTCTAAACGTTTCACAATCAAAACAATGCAAATGGTTGGTGCTACCAAGCGCTTTATCAGAAAACCTTTTGTTTGGAATAGTGTTAAATTAGGAACTATTGGCTCTTTATTGGCAGTCATTATTTTGTTTATTGCCTTATATTATATGAATGACTATTTTCCAGAATTTGAGTTTTTCAAAAATACCACAATGTTAGCTATTCTCTTTGGCGGAGTTTTTTTATTAGGGATTATTATCTCATGGTTTAGTGCTTTTTTTGCAACACAAAGATTTTTAAATTTAAAAACAGATCAACTTTACTATTAATATGGCAAAACAAAAAGATTCAAAAAAACCGGAAAGCCAGTTTTTATTTGGCAAACGCAATTATTTAATTATGCTTATAGGTTTGCTTGTTATCGCTTTAGGTTTTATTCTAATGGCTGGCGGCGGTAGTGATGATCCTAATGTTTTTAATGAAGATATTTATAGTTTTAGAAGAATTCGACTTGCTCCAACACTTGTTCTCATAGGTTTAGCGATTGAGATATATGCAATTTTTGCAAATCCTAAAAAATAATAATGAATTATTTAGAAGCCATTATTATTGGGATAATTCAAGGGCTAACTGAATTTTTACCAGTATCATCAAGTGGTCATTTAGAACTGGCCAAAGCTATTTTTGGTGATAATTCTTTACCTCAAGAGAGTCTAACTTTTACTGTTGTATTGCACTTTGCTACTGCATTAAGCACTATTGTAATTTTTAGAAAGGAAGTTGTTGAAATTATTAAAGGTTTGTTTGAGTTTAAATGGAATGACCAGTTTATCTTTTCTCTGAAAATTATCATTTCTATGATTCCTGCAACGTTAATTGGCCTATTGTTTGAAGAACAAATAGAAGCATTTTTTGGTGGTCAAATTTTACTTGTTGGCTGCATGTTATTAGTTACTGCAGGGTTATTATTTTTAGCAGATAAAGCTAAAAATACAAATCATAACGTGTCTTTTATGAATGCCTTTGTTATTGGAATTTCACAAGCTATTGCAATGCTGCCAGGAATTTCTCGTTCTGGAGCCACTATTTCGACTTCAGTTTTATTAGGCATAGATAGAACCAAAGCTGCCCGTTTTTCTTTTTTAATGGTTGTGCCTTTAATTTTAGGAAAAGTTGCCAAAGATATCCTTGATGGAAAAATAAGTTTTGAAAGCTCACAAATAGGAATAATGAGTGCTGGTTTTATAGCTGCATTTATTTCAGGATTATTTGCTTGTTCTTGGATGATCACCTTAGTCAAAAAAAGTAAATTATCATATTTTGCAATCTATTGTTTAATTGTTGGGATTATAGCAATTACCTATACTATTTTCAAATAATTTTGATGACAGTCGAAGATTTTAAAAACGGACAAGTTTTGTTGATCGACAAACCACTGGATTGGACCTCTTTTCAAGTTGTAAATAAAATACGGGGGACCATTAAAAAGCAATTTAACTTAAGAAAAATAAAAGTTGGTCATGCCGGAACTTTGGATCCTTTAGCAACAGGATTACTAATCATTTGTACCGGAAAATTCACAAAAAGAATAGAAGAGTTTCAATCTCAAATAAAAGAATATACCGGTACATTTACAATTGGCAGTACAACCCCCTCCTATGATTTAGAAACTGAAATAAATGAACATTTTACTACAGAGCACATAACGGATAAACTAATAAGAGATACTACTGATCTTTTTACAGGAGAAATTGATCAAAAACCACCGATGTTTTCAGCTATTAAAAAAGATGGTAAACGATTATATGAATTAGCAAGAGCTGGAAAAACAATTGAAATTAAATCTCGAAAAGTAACTATTTCTGAATTTGAAATTACGAAAATAGACCTCCCTAAAATTGAATTTAAGGTTGTTTGTAGTAAAGGAACATATATACGTTCTCTTGCAAATGATTTCGGTAAAGCTTTACACTCAGGTGCTCATTTATCTTCTTTAAGACGTACAAAAATTGGAAATTATTCTAGTAAAGATGCCTATAGTATCGATATGTTTTTAAACACAATCAGCGGTAACGCATAATAAATCTAAAATATCTTCTTCAATATTTAATCCCTTATTTGCATTATACCAAACCTGTAATTCTTTTTTAAAATCAGCATTAAGAAGCCCATATTTTTCTATATGCATTTTAACCATTTTAGTAGCTTCAGAGGGTCTTGGACCCCAAGTATCTACTAATTCTTTCGTGTCAGCGTCTAAAATAATTAGCTTCGGAATTGATTTATTACCATTAGTTAAAAATCTATTCATTAACGCTTCATTTTCATCACGCAATAAAACCCTTAAACTGACATTCTTAGAGCTTTCGGTAATTTTGTTTATAACCGGCAGTGCATGTGCAGCATCACCACACCAACTTTCGGTTAAGACGATCCATATTTGATTTTTTGAAAAATTTTGAATATTTTCTTCTGTTTTTTCCGAAATCTGAAACGTTTTATCTAAACGTTTCATTCGACTATTATTCAGTTTGCTATAATTTAATAAGTCTTCTGATTGATTCTTCCCAGTTGATTTCCCTTCAGCCAATAAATCCGCGACAAGCGTTCTATATTCTTGATACGATATTGAATCTTCTATGTTATCTTCAATTTGGTTATACATATAAATAAATATTATTTTTTGATATTAGACTTTAAAAAACATGAAACTTACAAAACTAAGATTTAGACATTGAACATTCTATGCATTATACATAACCGTTAAATTTTCTAACATGATTTGGGTCATCCGTTCTAAGTCAACCGAATGATTCCAACCCCAATCTTGTCTAGCTTTTAAATCGTCGATACTTTGAGGCCAGCTATCTGCTATTAGCTGTCTGAAGTCAGGCGAATATTCAATTTTAAAATCAGGTTTATACTTTTTTATTGTAGCAGCAATTTCTTGAGGAGTAAAATTAATTGCAGCAATATTATATGGAAAATAATCTTTAGGTATTTCAGCTTGCATCAAATCAATAGATGCCTTTATAGCATCTCGCATATACATCATTGGAAGTCTGGTATTTTCATCTAAATAACAATTATAATAACCTTTTTTTATGGCTTTATGATAAATTTCAATCGCATAATCTGTCGTGCCACCTCCAGGAGCAGTTTTCCAACTTATAATACCAGGATACCTTACAGTTCTAACATCTACACCAAAATGATTTTGATAATATGCACACCAGCGCTCTCCTGCCAATTTACTTATTCCATATACCGTTGAAGGTTCCATTACGGTTACTTGAGGAGTATTTTGTCTCGGTGTAGTTGTGCCAAAAACAGCAATAGAACTTGGCCAAAAAACTTTTTTAATCACCTTTTTTTTAGCTAGCTTTAAAACATGAAATAAAGAATTCATATTTAAATTCCATGCTTTTTTAGGATATTTTTCAGCAGTTACAGAAAGCATTGCTGCCATCAAATAAACCTCATTAATATCATATTTTTTTACAACCCTAAGTATTGAATGATAATTAGTGGCATCTAAAATTTCGAAAGCACCGCTTTCCATTAATTCAGTATTCCCTTCTCTTATATCAGAAGCAACAACATTTTCTCTACCATAAATTTCTCTCAATTTTAAAGTTAGTTCGGTTCCAATTTGACCACAAGCGCCTAGAATAAGTATAGAATCTCTCATTAATGAATATTGAAAAAGTAGGCAAATATAAAGAAATAAAATCGCTCAAATGAAACAAAACATACATTTTACAAGGCTAGTTTTATTACATTTGTTTGGTCATTAAATTGAATTGTTATAATACTAATTATAGCTAAAAATTAAGATCACTTATTTGTAATAAGATCATGGTTATTTATTAATCTTAAATAATATTATGAACGCTAAAATTCTATATCTATTTATACTTGTAATATGTATTAGTTCTTGCAAAAAAAAAGAATCAACAAATGTAGATAACGATTTTTCGGTATCAGACACAATTAATATTGACGATCAAAAAGATATAAGAAGTATTGGAGAAACCTTATTGCCAGAATCGAAACAAAAAGTTGAAAACTGGAGTGAATATCAACAATTGGATCAATTGATTACAAATTTTTACAGTATATCTCCAAGTGAAGCATTAAACTTATCTAAAGAACTCTCAACTATTACACAACAATTAAAAGATTCTGTTACTATTGAAAGATTTACACAACCTGATATTAGCATTAGGATTAATGTACTACATAACAACGTCTTGAGACTATCTGATATGGCCACTATTTCCGCTATTAATTCTGTGGAAGTTAAAAATGAAATTCAAAGTATACTTGATGCTTTTTCAGCTTTAAATGCAAAAATTAATAATATTACAAAACAAGAAAAATTAGAAAAAGAGCTGGAAATAATTGAAATCAATTAAGTAATAAATTTAATTGATAGAATTGAATAGAAGCCTTTTGTATTATTTTAATATATTCGAGCCATTAATTATCAAATTTATGCTTAAAAAATTACTTCTTATACCGTTACTCCTCATTTCTTTCAATGTCTTAAACTCTCAACATTTACCAATATTTCCATCTGATAAAAATATTGCAAAAAAAAATAGACAGGTGTTTAAAGATATCTCTGAAAATTACGAAAATTACTTCGCCAGCAGGGATAGAGAAAAAAAAGGAAGTGGATATAAACCATTTAAAAGATGGGAATATCACTGGAGTCGATATTTACAGCAGGATGGTACCATAGCTCCTGCAGAAAGTTTATGGGACGCATGGGAGCAAAAACAAAAAATGACTAAGTCGTCAACTGCAGTAAGTAATTGGTCAACGAAAGGCCCATTTTCTCAATCAAGCAATAGTGGACAAGGGAGAATAAATACTGTTATGGTAGACCCAAATAATGATAATATAATTTATGTTGGTGCTCCAGCTGGAGGATTATGGAGATCCAATGATGCAGGAATTAACTGGACTCCTTTGACAGATAACTTACCTCAAATTGGAGTTTCAGGTATAGCGATAGACCCAAATAATTCAAATGTTATATATATTTCTACTGGAGATGACGATGCTGGAGATTCTTATTCGATTGGAGTTTTAAAATCGACAGACGGAG
>CAZJCZ010000032.1:0-17555 GCA_964544575.1 uncultured Flavobacteriaceae bacterium
CGATGTCGGCAATATTTTTTTTCTTTAATACTATTTTATTTTCTGAGTCTTCGCGTTCTAAGTCAATTATTTCAAATAAACGATCTGCAGCGATTAAAGCATTTTGTATTTGTTTGTTTGCGCCAATTAGGCTAGCCACTGGACCTGTAAAATATCCTAGAATAGCATAAAATGACATTAATTCTCCTGGAGTAATTTCCCTGTCAATTACAAAATACGAGCCAGACCATAATAAAATGATGGTGAATAATCGTGAAACAAATCCGCTACTCGTCCCGGAAAAAATACTGTTTAAGGCAGATTGATATCCTGTTTTCAATAGAGCAATGAATCGAATTTCTGTTTTTATGTTTGCAAAATCCTCCAAGCCAAAACGTTTTATAGTGCTAACGGAATTTAATGATTCTACTAATTGACTTTCGAGATCGGCTGATTTCTCCATTATTTTTCGTTCAGTCTTCTTATTTAATTTATTTACGATGAAGTATATAACCAAATACAATGGAATGACCGATAACATTATTAAAGCAAGTTTCCAATAATAAGAGAACATCAATGCAAATGAAAAAACGATAATCAAAACATTGACAGTAAGATTCAGGGATACTCCATTAATAAACGTTCTTATTTTAACTGCGTCGTTAATACGAGATATAATTTCTCCTACACGCATGGTGTCAAAAAATTGTTGAGGCAACTTCAAAAGATGTTTGTAGTAACCTAGAATAAGACGGACATCAATTTGTTGACCAGATTTTATGAGAAAGACATCCTTAAATATCCCAATGATAAACTGCAGGACTAGTAAAACCAGCATTATGACACCTAAAAGATTGAGCAACTTTGTATTACCACCTACAAGAACAAAATCAGTAATTTTTTGAACATAAATGGCTGTTGAAAACCCCAAAAGAGTGTAAATCACAGCTCCCACTAAGGCCTGCAACAAAACAAATTTATGAGGCCGAAGTAAATACCAAAAACGCTTATAGACCGAAACTTTTTCATTGCCGGCGGCAAACTCCTCTTTTGGTAGTAAGAGGACCAAAACTCCAGTCCATTCTTTTTTAAATTCTTCGTGGGGTTTTTTGTGAATCTTACCATCGCCGGGATCCATGATCTTGATATGGGTCTTTGTCACTTCATAGATGACTACATAATGTTGTAATTTTTGGTTAACGATAACATGGGCAATACTTGGTTTTGGAATTTTGAAAAGACTATCAAAATCACCACGGACACCCTTGGCTTCAAAACCTAATTTCTCAGCGGCCTCTAAAAGGCCTAGGACATTGGTGCCCTTTTTATCGGTACCTGCATATTGCCGAATACGCGCAATAGGAATCTGAAGATCATATTGTGCTGCTATTGAAGCTAAACATGCTGCTCCACAATCAGTGATGTCATGTTGTTTAATAGTAACCTTCGCCATAATTATTATTTGTTATGGCAGCAAGGTAGATTTTGAAACTGCAAAAAGTTTGCAGGGAATCTCACATTTTGAAAGTTTGTACTAAAATCATAAACTTTTTAAAACTAATAAATCCTGTATATCATAGTGCTCAGATAATTCTCGATTATTATAAATGGTTAGCGGTGTTTTTAATATATTGTTTTTCGCACACCATTTAAGGTGCGACCTAAGTATTTGGCAAGCCCTATCGGTAATTTTTAAATTATATTTATTTGCCAAATGGTTAATTCTTTTTGTTTTAAACCAAAAATTGAGTTCATTAATATAAACATCTGGATCAACCTTATAATATAGTTCAATCAGTAATTTTGAAATATTGTTTTCTTTGGATGCCGCAAAAACTAATAAAAATTTAGACCTAACCCCATGGGTACTTAGGTTTTCTATTTTTTCCGCACATAAAGGGCAAAATGGATTTATAACAAGGGTCGTTGTAGTACCCAAAATGGGTGTCGGGTTAAGTTCAATGGAATTTCCTTCAAAAGAGGTTTCGTGAACGTTCTTTCTCCCCTGCAACAGTTCAAAAACATCCGGGTTATTTTTTAAACGTAAATATTTATAATTGTTTGCTTGAAATTTGAAAAACTCTGCTATCGGGTTTTTTAAGTGAGACCATGTTAATACAGTAACCAAAAATGACATTCCAATAATTATAATGGAATCGGTGGGAACCTGTAATGTACTTATCCATAAATAGTAAGAAGAAATGATTGCTTCAAGGGTAAGAATTGCTTGAATGTAGAGACAGAGTAAGCACCATTTTTTAATTACTTTATATTGATAATATATTGAAAAAAAGACATAGGGAAATGTAAATAAAGCAAATAGAGACAGTAAAGGAACAATAATTGGAAGGTTGCCGGATATTGCGCCCAATAATAATGAAACTCCACTACCCACAAAGTATACTAATCCCAAATCCGACGCAGAGAGCCATGAAAATATTTTTGATGCTGATGAATTCAAAACATCATTACAGTCAACCTTCTTGGATGCTTCACAGAAACTTAACTGATTTATTTTACTAGCATGTGTAATGATAATCAGGATACTTAGGAAGACTCCAACTAACTTAGTTATAAAAAAAGGGCGATACATGCCGAAATTTCCATTGAGTAATAGGAGTGACGAAATAAATAAAAAAACAATAACTCCGATTTGTTTTAGGATTCTAATAATTCTATTGGAAGAGATATTTTTTGAGGTATGGATGTTCGGTTTTTCATCAAACAACAATACCACCCCTGACCATTTAAGTAAAAAAGTATCCAAGCTTTCTGTAATCGGATTGCGAGAATTATCCGTGAAATATTTTATCTGGGACTTAGAAATGTCTTTAATAAGTACAAGACCGTCCTGGAGCGTATGAGCAAGAAATAGTGGAGAAAGTTTTAATAGACTTTCAACGGATATTTTCCCAGATTTATTTTCGATTCCCAACGACGTTAAGGTGCTGGAAAGTGAGAAAATACTGGGATAACTATGGTGGCCCAACAACAAAGTCCTTAGTTGTTTTTTCGGAATTTTAAGCATTAGTTCCGAATTAAGCCTATAAAGTAACCTTAGTAAAACCGTTTCCATGTTCTAGCATGCATTGGTAAGGTCCTTGGACTCATACCGTTGAATCTCATTTAATTTTTTAATGAGCTTCATATCTTGAATTTTTTCAATTTTCATCGTCTCAATATTGGTTTCGGATAAATTTCCGAATATATTCAGGTGTAAATTCATACTTTCTATGATTTCAGTCTTTTCTAGGTCAATGGATAGAATTCCAAATGTTCTGGAGTATTCATGGTAATGCCAGTGACATGTATCATATAATCCATTCAATTCCTTAATTAATATTGAAGCTTTGAGAACACTGTCACTGTTTCTACCCTCAATAGTGCACTTTCGTGAAGTTTCGTTAATATTTTCGAATGAAATATCAAAGCCTGGTAAAATTGATCTAATCTGGTTTATTTGATTTTTCTTAATCTCCATATCTTGAGAAATTAAGGTCTTCTTTTCATGGTCAACAATATAGAGCGTATTAAATTTTTTAAGGTAAATAAAATCTCCGTTTTCAGATTCAGTATACAAGCAATCAGAAGTGATATACTCGTTCAGGTTAATATCTATTCCTTTCAGGTTACTTTTCTTTTCTATTCTAAATATGTTCATAAAAATTTATATTATTTCTAAAGATATTTTATGTTGCTTATTATAAATAAACTACTGTTATATTTTACCTTCTTTTAGTGCTTAGTGTTCATTTTATGACTCTGTGTTTGTTCTATTCAGTCATTCGTGCTCGCTAAATTGCAACCTTAATTCCTCATAAGTATTCTCCAAAGTTATGGCCGAATCTGCAATCTTTTTAAAAGAGAGTTTTTTCTCAGTTAAAAGATAGTAAGTGGTAATTCTATACTTTATATACTTATCTTGATTGGTAATATATTTATTATAATCTTTTTGGATATTTATTTTTTTGTCATATGCTATGAATTCACAGTAACCCTCGTTTTTCCATGTATCAATATGATGTAGTCCCTTATCCATTAGAAGACTATGTGTTATTTCATGTGCCAATAATTTGTCCAGGTCTTCATTGTAATCCCTATAAAGGCTTTTGGATAGATTTTCGTCTAACGATACAGAAGCGATAAATATATTGCCTCTTCTAACATAGTTAGAGGCGAGGCCGTCAAAATTAAATGGTGTTATATATGTAAAGAGTAATTTGTTATTGCATATAAAGAGTCTTCTTTTCTTAGCATTGAAATATTGGGATTTACGAATTTTTTTTTCAACATTTTCTAAAACTGATTTTAATTTGGTAGTATCAATACTGGTATCATTATAATAAACTTCAAATAAGTTTTTGAACTGGATTTTTTCCGAAAACAAATATGCAGGATTTCTAATGCTGATAATCCAAGATACCAAGACTATCAAAATGATGACAAGTACTATTGCTACAAAATTATTTTTCATGCTAAAAAATTTAAGGAAAAATTTCCTAATTACGGGAAATCTTTCCTTTAAATCAAACTAATTTACGAATGATGATGAACTACTTCGCTTACAGCCCAACCCACTAGACCGCCAACTACTATAGCAATACCAGCAATACACAACCCGCCACAAACAAAACCACCATCAATATTCTGTAGTTCTTGTTTGGATAGTTCATTTGCATCTAAAAAAACTTCAAGGTTTTTCATTTGTTTACATTTTAAATTATACATTCTAGTTTTCTATCCTTTTCAGGGATATCAATCAAACAGCCAACCGATAACATATCCAATGTAATACCCCGGTCCTTTACCTGCTTTCATAGGGCAATTATCTGTTCCACCATTGATATTCAATAACTCTTTTTGTGATAATTTTTTCATGATTATTAATTAACAGTTAGCACCTGATCCATCATTAAAACCTTCTCTGAACTCTTTTTTTATCGAGTCCCATAAATCTGAAAAGAAACATCCTCCATTTATAGTATTTGCGTCTTCTATTCTTAGTTCTACAACTTTGAAATAACGTAGTTCTTTCATTTTTCTGTTTTTAAAAATTTACAAATAATAGATGACGTTTAATTGAGCCATCTACTTTCTTTTTTAGTGGTGATGAGCGATTTCCGAAGCAATAACACCTATAGCAGCACCAACTACAAAGGCTATTACCCCAATACATAGACCACCGCAAACAAAGCCTCCTTCAATATTTTGAAGCTCTTCATTGGACAGTTCTTTTACTTCTGATAATAATTTTAAATTTTCCATTTTTATAAATTTTAATTATACATTCATTTACAAAACTTCTATTGCGCACCTAGATTGTTTTGTTATTGCTAATGTATATTGGCCCACTGCACAATGCTTGCAGAGATGTATCTTTTAATTTAATGTAGAGACAAGAGAATTATTGCATGTCATAAATGAGGCTTTATTTTTAATAAAATAGCTTCCTCCAAAAATTTGAGTAATTTCATTATTACTCATCACTGAGACAGAGATATTAACCTCTAGCCTAAAATCTTCGCAGTAGTAATATGTTTTTCTTCCTCTATCATAACAAATGGCCGCTTTAAAATCCTTTAATTGTTCTATCAAATTATAAACCAGTCGTTCGCTTACATGCAACTTTCCTGCAAGTTCAGAGGGTGACCCGGTTCGTTCAATATCTATTAATTGATGAATTTGCTGTAGGCGTTCTAAGTTCTTTATTGTCTTCATTTGTGTTTGATTTAGTTTTTAAGTTCTGCTAATTCATTTTGCCTAGGATTTAGCCAATCATCTACGTTATCATAGAGTAAGTCATATAAGGAGCGTTCAGTAAGCTCAAAATTGGCGCTTAATGTCATCCCCTTTTTCAAATTTCCTTGAAAACCATTTTTTAGCTCTAGATATTTTTGGTCCATTTTACAGCGAACCTTGAATACTGGTGTATTATTTAATAGTTCAATGTCTCTACCAATCTCTATGATCCTTCCCGTAGCCATACCCCATTGGTTGTAATTATAGGCATCAATCTGAAAATTGATTTTCGTATCTTTTTTTAAAAGCCCTATATCAGAAGGATTTACGTAGCATTCAACTAATAGGTTAGTATCTGGGGATATTTCTCCAAGAAGAGTACCATGTGTTATGAAACTTCCTAATTCTTGAGATTTCACATTTAATAAAGTGCCATTCACAGGGGCCGTTACAAGAAATTGAGTTTTTGATTTTAGCAACTGATCTTCCTGACTTTTAACTTCTATTAACCGATTTTGATATTGTGTAAAATCAACTTGCCAGATATTGAGTTGTTGCTTTTTGTATTGATTAATGTCACTTTGTGCTATAACATATTCAAACTTTTTGTTTTCAAATTCGGACATAGAAATCACCCCCTTTTCATATATAATCTCATGCCTATTAAAATCTCTTTTAACTTTCTGGAACCTAACACCCAGTTCTCTAAGCTTCTGCGAATATTGCAAAAATGCTCTTTGGTACTTAGAAGACCTTAGATCATTTAGTTTGAGTGATTTTCTTTCCAGTAGAAGGGAAAGGTCATCAAGAAATAGCTTTGCTTCTTCCTGTTGATAATTTGATAAATCAATACGGTCATCTATTCCATTGTTGTCTATCACCAACAAAGTATCTCCTTTAAGGACTTTTTTATTGTTTTTGATATCACTGTAAATAATACGGCCTGAATTGATGACACTTATACTAACTCTTTCCTTATTTGGTTTAACAATTCCTCTAGCTGAAGAATAAACGTCTACCTTCAAAAAAGGGAGTAGATTAAAAATGCCTACAAAAACCAATAGGAGAATTGAATAAATGATTTTACTTCTTGTAGAATGTTTGAACTGATGAACCTCAGCTGTATTCTCGATAATCTCTTTGGGGAAGATTTGTTTCATAGTTCTTGATTCTTTTTCAATCTTACTTGATGCCATGTAATATCAATTGCCTGTAAATGATATGAGCAAACATAATCAGTGCCTTTAGGAAATTAAAACTTATAAATGTTTAATTCATGAATTAACTCCTACTAATTAATTCGAATTTTCAGCTTACTCCTGTCAATTTTATCGCGATTTGACAGGTCGAATTTGGTTCTATTTGTTTTGATTTGCAACCAGTTGACACGATGATTTATAAATGAAACCTCTCATTTATAAATTATCGGTAGTCAAAATATCAAATGGTAGAGTTTGAATTTATTTAGAAAAGAAGTAGAGAAAAATAACTTAGGAAAAGATCATATAAAGCAGTCTGCATAAACTTATAACATCTAGTTTAAGTTAAATAAATGGAAATTTCATGGTGTTTGCGCCTTTTTAATATAAACACGAAAACAGATCGAATTAAAGAACTATCAAGAGGCAGAACTATCGAGGTAATTAAGGCAGGAGTTTTATTAGTAGTTTGACGAAAACCTAAGGTTTTAAAACTTGCCTAAAAGCCCCGAATTAAGTCCAAGGACATTCTGATGCTAGATTCCAATATCATGTTCGGCCACGGAAAAGGCAAAAGAGAATATCCTACCGAAGTATACATAAAAGTCTGTGACTGAATTATGGGACCCATTGCGGTCGATATCCAATAGAACAGGATTCGACCCAATATTATTCTTTTGCATTTTTGCAACGAACTTCAAGGGTTCATGGAGGTATATACGATCATCTTGCAAACCATGTAGAACCAATGTAGAAGGAAAAACAGTCTTTGAGGGAATATTTAAAAAGGGGTCCATTGCTATTAATGCCAAGGCCTGAGTAGAATCTTTCATTGTTCCATCTTCAAGAAAATCGGCAGATTTATAAATAGCTTCTCTCCTGTATGGATTTAGGACACCAGAACCTATAATTAAAGCTCCAGCTAAGTTTGGATTTTTATTTATAGCCATTGCAGTAGAGATGGCACCAGCACTTTCAGAGAAAAGTGTTATTTTGGAATGCTGTGTATAATTCTTCTCCACTAAATAGTTCATACACGCGGTTAAATCCATCCAAGAATTATACTTTGTTTCGTTTTTCCCAGCCTCATGCCATTGTTTCCCTTTTGCACCACCACCTCTTATATGGGGAAAAACTAAAACACCACCTAAAGAAACAAAGCTTAGTAGGTGTGTTTGAAAACTGATGTCGTCATGTGAACCATAAGCCCCATAACTATTACTAAATACAGGGTTGTCTCCATTTTTGGACATATCTTTCCTATGTATAATAGACATAGGTACCATTGCTCCGTCATGAGATTCAACTTCTACTAGTTCATATACAAAATTCTGCAAAGTTGGAAAATTTCCAGGCAAGTAGAATTGCTCCTTCTTTAGTCCTGTCTCGGGTTTATAAGAAAAGTTTTGTAATTGGTTTAAACTACTCTTGACTTCAATCCAAATGGAATTGTTGTAATCCCGCGTTATATCAATTTTTGAAGCTTGAACAGGAATTTCGATTTCTTTGTAGTCTCCTTTTTCATATAGAAATAATTTGGAGGAGATCCCATATTTGGAGGTCGTAAAGTATATTTTATCTTCTGCCAAAACGAAATCCTTTATTATGTCTGACTCCCTTTTTATTATTTTCTCTGTAGAATGATGCTTTAAATTGATTGATGATATAGTAAATCCAAAACTATCTGTTTCTGTTATAAAATAAAAATTAGAGCCATTCAGTTTTCCTCTTGCCTGGTAAACATTGTCCTTTGTGGTAAATAATTTCTTCCAATCTGGATTTGGATTTGTTAAATCTTCAAAGGAAGTATAATACGAGTCCCAAAATTTAGATGGCCCTCCTGTATACACAATAATATATTGATCTGTACTGGATGTTATTCGTGTTACAGGGAACAAACGATTATCAGTTTTTGGTTTCATGCCGTTTCCGAATATGATACGGCTTTGCCCTGTTTCCACGGAATATAGTGATAGGCTTGAATTCTGTTTTATTTTAGGGTCTTTTGGGTCAGTAGTAGAAAGAGAGGTATAGGTAAACGAATCACCTAATGGAGTCCAATGCAATCCTAAATATTCCCCTGGGCGAGAGTTCTCTATTCCGGTTTGTTTAATAACTCTAGTTGTAACGTCCAAGAGAATAATTTCCGAAGTAAAACCGTGCTCGATTGAAACCGATATCGCAACCTTACTACCATCCCATGAAGGCTGAAAGGCAGTTATTTCATAATTCCCTTGTGTCCTACCATCATACTTTTCGGGATTAAATAGAACTACTTCGTGTTCGTTAATGCTAGCACGATAATATATTTTCCAGGAATAATCGTTTTTGGCCATTTTAAGGTAGAAATAAGCCCCAAGCTCGGAAACTTTCATTTCACCCATTTCATCATTAGCACCTCGATCTATTCTTTCTAAGTATCGTTGATACTTTTTTGCACTAGGTAAAGTTTTAAAATGAGCTTCTGCCTTCTGATCCTGAAGTTTAGAATATTGTTCTACTCTTGAGTCGTCTTTGTTTTCAAAATATCGGAAAGGATCTTCGACAGTTGTTCCAAAAAAGTTCTCTTTTATTGTTAGTGTATCATGCGAAACGGGTATTTTTTGGCCCCAAGAGCATGCCCCAAATATTATGGACATGCCCAGAAACCAAAATAATGTTATTAGTCTATTCATTAAATTAATCTTACGAATGATAATGAATTCCTAATTAATCCCAACGAGACCTTTTAACCATTGCCAAAAAGTTTTCTTTTTTTTCTTTTTCGTCCCTTTGTTATCACCTATATCGTCAGCATTACCACCTGTGATGTAACTCGGATTTAAAATTTGTTTTTGTCTTAATTCTTCATTTTTCATTTTTCATTGGTTTTAGAATAATTAGTAATAAGTAAGAATACTAGATTAATTAATAACTTGTATATTATTAAAATCCTTTTTTGCCTAAAATTTATAAATTCACGGAACATTTTTCCTTTTTGCTAGTTCATTTATAAAAAGTGAAGGATTTATTTTCGTTATTTCCTTGAATGCCTTCGAAAATGAATCGGCATTATTAAAACCAAACTCCTCAGCAAGACCGTTCATCGAATACTTTTGATAGACAGGGTCATTGATAAGCACATCGGTTGCATTGTTTATCCGTAGTCTCTTTAGGTAGGTGGCAAAGTTCATTTCTTTATCCGTATTAACAATCGAAGAAAGATAACTGGAATTCGTATTCAACTCTTTTGCTAGACCAGAAAGTGTTATTGATGAATTTAAGAAGCCTTTGCTTTTTTCGAAATCCCTGAGCTGCGAAAGAAGTTGGTTCTTAACATCATCTTTAATGCTATTACCATTTTCTGAGTATTCGATCACCATGGAAGGTCTTGCATCTTTGGACACTCTGCCTTTATTTTCGGTCAAAAGTTTCTCTAAGCGTTGTTTTTGAAACTTTACCTGCTTTTTCTGAAAGAGTATAAAAGTAAAAGCACCTAATAACAAAAGCACCAGTAAGCTGTAGCCAACAATATTTAGCTTACTTTTTTTTAAGATCTTCTGGTTCTCGATTTTTAATCTAGGAATGCTATACAGACTATGCATTCGCTCACTAATAGCAGATTCCCGGGAAATAAAGGTGCTATCTATTGCAAAGAATTTTTGTAGGTACATTTTTGAATTTAAAGTATCCCCTTTGTCCCTGTAATACTTATATGTCTGTTTATAGGCATCCTTTAATTCTGGAAATGCGGATGCCTTGGAAATCTGCAATACTGAATCCGATTTTTTAAAATTACGGACTGCATTATCCAAATCTCCACCCAAACTGTTCGCACTACCTATATAGTAATAAGACTGTGCCTTATCGTGTTCGGATATCCCCTTGATTGATTGTTCTAATAATCTTATTGCAGCATCCAATTCCCCTTTTCCGAGATAGCCGATTCCCTCACTTCGTGTGAAACTATTATGATATTCATCGTTTTTGTAAAAAGTAAGAAGGTGTTTTCCTTCCTTGGCGTAACTCAAAGTGGAATCATATTGCTTAAGTTCATAAAATGTAAGGGTAAGGTTATAGACGACATCCAAGTAGTTTTCTTTTCTACTTAACTCGTTAAAATCAACATCGTTGTACTTATTATAGGCCTCCTTATAAATTTCATGGGCTTCATGATAACGTTGCAGGATATATTTAATGCTTGCCATTCTCGTTGAAACATGAAATTCGTCTTCTGCATTACCATCTAGCACCGCCCATTTATATGCTTTTGAAAGATATTCCATGGCTTTTTCATAGTTGCCATTGAAGTATTCGATATTGGCCTTGGCATAAAAGGAATCCGTGAGCAAATATTTTTTTTCACTTAGCCTTGAAAAAAAGAGCATTGAATCAGTATAGTTTTCCCTTAACTCTTTATTGGTTTGTAGACTTGCTAAACTATAAAAGCCCCTTGCCGCATATTCGTAATCCTTTTCCGTCTTAGATTTCAATACCAACTTTTCCGCGGCGATTGTTCCTTTTATACTATCGAAACCTATTTCCAGGTCGACCGTTAGATCATCCAGTTCCAAAAGACTTAATTCGGTGATGCTATCGGAAAATCGAATGATGTCTTGGTCCTGAGCGTACATCAGTAACGTATTGAATAAAAAAAGAAATACAAATTTTCTCATACTGAATTTCAAAATAATCTATTTCAGTTAGCTTGGGTCCCATAACCCTCTAAAATGATAAAATACTCGTTGTAATATACTTAGTTCCTCCACGAGTATATCGACGGAACCGAGCATTTTGCTCTCCGCGGTTATCCGTTTGTTCCTTGTTGTAACCATGGAATCAATATAAACATGACCTATAATGTATGCACCATTTTTATCTATGGAAGAGTTGGCCAATTCAATTATTTTCCCATTTAAATACCCGTATTCTTCAAAAGGAAAGTCATAAAGTTTTAACAAAACTTGTTGATTCACTTTGATTTTATCTTTATCCTTAAAGGGAATCTTTAACACACTCTCGAATCCAGTTTTACAATTGCTATTAGATAGCATTTCCATATCGGTCGTGACTATCGTATTAAATGAAAAAAAATGCGAGCCAAGAATCAATGTAATCAGGAAAAGGGCAATAACGGTATTTCCCCACCGGACAATCCAAGATGGAATTTTTTCCAAATAGTCCACCTCGTAGAGTTCCTCTTCATTTACATTTTTCATCTACAGTTGGTTTTTTACAAGTTCGAAATACTTACCCTTTAGCGCAACGAGTTCCTTGTGAGTACCTATCTCGGAAATTTTGCTTTGATCCAATACTACTATTTGATCTGCGTTTTTTACTGTGGATAACCTATGAGCAATCACCACTACCGTCCTTTCTTTGAAAAATTTGTTCAATTCATTCATTATCCGCTTTTCATTGGAAGAATCCAAGGAACTCGTCGCTTCATCGAAAAATAGCAATCTCGGATTTTTATATATGGCCCTGGCGATTAATACCCGTTGCCTTTCCCCACCACTTAATAGGCTTCCCTCACTACCTAGTATTGTTTCCATGTTATTTGGCAAATCCGAAATAAGTTCTTTCAAATTTGCCACCTCGATAGCTCTATCCAAACGATTTAGGTCAATAGGATTTTTAGAATCGGATTCTGTGATATTATTTTTCATAGAATCATTGAAAATGAAACCATTTTGCATTACCACACCACAATTTGATCGCCAAAACTCAGTATCATAAGTTTCCAACTTGGACTTCCCAAAATAAATATCACCCTCAATTGGCTCATAAAACTTTAAAAGGAGTTTCATCAAAGTTGTTTTTCCGGAACCACTTGGACCTACAATTGCAGTTACTTTCCCAGAAGGGATTAAAAGATTGATGTTTTGCAAAACCATTTTAGACTCTGGCGGACCGTAGCGATAAGAGAGATTTCGTAATTCTATACCTTCATTATCTTGGAAATCCATTTTTCCTCTGACCAATAAGTCACATTCATTCGCAACGTCATGTATTTCTGCCAACCTTTTTATACTTAAAACAGCCTCTTGATAAACTATAAAAAAATCAACAAAGCTGTTTATCGGGCCATTAAGTTGACCAAGGATATATTGTATAGCCAACATTACCCCTAAAGTTATCGTTCCATCAATTACAGAGGTAGCTGCAATGAAAAGGATAAGTATATTCTTCATTTCGTTTAAAAAAAGTCCGCCGTGCATCTGTTTATGATGCAACACAAGACCTTTCATTGAAATATTGAAAAGTTTATATTGAATGGTTTTCCACTCCATTTTTCTTCTTTGTTCAGAACCGTTAAGCTTTATTTCCGTAATACTCGATAGAAGTTGATAGAGTGATGATTGGTTTCTAGAATTTTGTTGAAATTCAATCAAATCGATATATGCTCTTTGTTTCATAAAATACAAAGACCATAAAATATAAATGAAGGTTCCAATTAAGAAAACCACAAAAATCGTTAGATTATAATAGGCTAATACCGCACTAAAAAGAATGATATTTAACATTCCAAAAGCAACTGAGAGTGTTTCTGATGATAAAAATGTCTCGATTCTATCATGATCATATATTCTTTGCAACAAGTCGCCTTTCTGTTTGGTTTGAAAGTAGGCAATTGGCAATTTTAGAAGTTTAGACAAAAAATCAGATATCAGTTTAATACTAATCCTTGCTGTAATATGTAGCAAAATCCAATTTCTAAGCATGTTTATAGAACCTGCCGATATAAAAAAAACTATTTGTGCTATTAATATTAAATACACAAAATGTAAGTCTTGGTATTTAATACCGTAATCAACCAAGCTTTGCGTCAAAAAAGGAAAAGTCAATTGTATTAAGGAAGTAACCAATATTCCTAAGAAAAGCTGAAATATTAGTTTTCTGTACGGTTTAAAATAGGACTTCAAAAAATGAATATCCGTATGCTTTTCCAAAGCACTTTGCTGATCATAAAACTCTTTCCTAGGCTCTATCAGTAGTAGAGACCCCTCCTTGTTGGCCTTATTCAACCAACCTTCTTCAAATTCTCTAATGCCATAATCTAAAATCCCATATTTGGGGTCAGCAATATAAATACGGTTTTTTGATATCTTATAAATAACAATGAAATGATTATTGTTCCAATGTGCAATGCAGGGAAGATCAACCTTTTCCATGAGGTCCTTCATTGAAACTTTTATAGGCATCGTTTCCATACCCATTTTCTCTGAAGCGGCCATCATTCCAGAAAATGACACCCCTTGCTTAGTTAAGTAACAGTTCCGCTTAATTTCCTTAAAGTCAATCTTTTTACCATAGTACTCTGCAACCATCTTCAGGCAGGCAGGACCACAATCCATAGCATCTAGTTGCTTGTGTAGTGGAAAGCTGGATTTCGATCTAAACATTAACTTTTGAGATTTAACCACAATATAATATTTACTAACTAGTAGTTCAAAATATCTAAAAGTAAATCACCAACTATACTCGTGTATTTATAAATGTATAACCTTAATTTATGAATAGTCATATTAACCTTTAGGAGTCCTTAGTATTATATCGCAAATTCAAAATAAATCATAGCTATAATTTTCCAACTTATATTCCCGCAGCCTATTAAAGTTAATTTAACTAATAGCGAAGTTTTATGTATCGCCTATAATTCCTCAATTATGCCCATGTAAGTTTTTTCAATTAGAACCCCAAAAGAAAAAGACATGGATTTTGAATACAAAGTTGAAATTCTAAAGAAACAAATTGATGCCATAAATTCTGAGACTTCGGATATTTTAGATGCAACAAATCAAGCCATAATACTCTATCGCAATTTACTTTTGGAATTAACGAAACCCTTCCCTTCTCCAAACTCGGGGGAATAATCTATTATGATGAAGAAAAAATCATTGAAATCATAGAGAATAACGAAACAACCTTTAAAAGAAAATTAGCATGAAAATAGCATCTTTTAATATTCAAAATCTGTTCCATAGAGATAAATCACTAGTCAAGGAAAACAAACTTCAGAATGGTGATTCCCGAACTCAAGAGTTTGAAAAATTAATTTGAATTAAGCACAAGACATCAAGAGATTATTCTCGAATACATGAGTTGGCGGGACTTATAGGTTTAAATACCTCGCCATTCGACTCTTACTTGTGACCCGTCCTGAATAAAGGCTAACTGGTCTTGCACTTTTTGAGGTAAGTTGCCTTCAAAAACTTCTCGTTATGTTCTGACAAAATCTGCTCGTTAGATACGGTTGGCAAATAAGAAAACAATCGATTTTCATTGGATTCTACAACTCCTGTTTTTGGGTTTTTCCAAATATAGTCAGGCGAAAATAATTTTCTGAGTGATTTAAATTCTTCATCTTGTTTGAATTTGGTTTTAAAAATTTTCAACAATAGCAATTCAATAATATATTCAACTCGTTGAACAGGAGTACCAGCAGGCCTTAGCTTGTTATGTAACTTCTTTAAAGCATTATTGGTTTTATTATCAGCGTAGTGTACTGTAGATCTTCCCATTATTTTTCCTCTATTATGAGTTCATAAATCTTATGCCAATAGAAGAATGCCTCCGGATTTGATTTTTTAAGTTTGTTCAGCTTGTTATTCATTGGCTCATCAATCAACCAATCTTTCATTTCCAAAGGGTTGTTAAATTTTTCAATAGTCTCTGCATCATATTTTATTAATGTGGAAAGATATGCTGCCTTTGATGCGTGAATTATTGCTTTTTCAATATGGTAATTTTCCGAAAAGATGAAACTTCCAATTCTTCGAATGCCCGATTGCAATTGTTCAAAATCTCCTTTTCCATCAGTTCCTCGGCTTACAATACATAGAGCTGTTTGATAAATGTCTTCCAAAACATCTTCTTCTTTAAGTCCATCTGTATTTCTATAAATCAGTTCGGTTTTAGCAAATCGATAAAAAGTTGATTTAATTATACTAGCATCATTCACAATGTCCAGTAAGTTTCCAATATCATAGAGCTGCTTGATAATTTCCATACTCATACTATCTTCTTTTTTAAAATATGGAATTCCTGTAGTGTTTGGGGCAAATGCTGTGAGTTTGTCACCCAATAAATCTTCCACACAAGGAACATCAACAAGTAAAGGAGTGTCTTTTATGGGGACAAAAACGGACTCAATGGGTAGTTGTACTATTTTGGAATAATTCACTTCTTCAAATAAAATATCCAGCAGAACATTTTCTTCTTCTTTATTGGATTTATGATGAGGGATATAGAAGAATTTGTAATGTTCTTTTTTGATTTTTGTTAAGGTGCTTCTATGTTGTAACTCTTTTCTAATAAATCCTTGTTCTTTTGCCACTTTATCTAAAATATTTTCAAGGTTTTCATGAGTTTGTGGGAGAATAATATCAATGTCTATGGATAATCGTTTTGTTGAATTCAAATGAAGCATTAATGCCGTTCCTCCTTTAAACACAAAAGGAAGTTTTTGTTTGATGAGGCCTTCTAAAAGCAATAATACACGAATAACTTTTTCAATAAGTATTTTGTCTGCATTACGGTTAGCTTTGGAAACTTCGTTTATCCAATCTATTGATATTTTTTGTTGGTTTATCATTTTCTATAAATTGGCAGCTATTTAGTATTGCTACCGTAAATTTGCCAATGAGTTCATGTATTTTTTAAAACTTTCTTTTTTTCTTCTTCTATCAGCATATCTATACATTCTGCTTTCATTGATGGTGTATTTAGTAAATGCTTCTTTAAAAATTGTTCGCATTTCCGCACCTTGTTGAGCAGAAAAAATAACATTATCACAAAAAATATCTACCAACATTTTTTCTAATGAAGTTGTGTTTATTCCCTTAATGTTTTGAATTGGAGCTTCAGATACTAAAGACTTAACAATTATTGAATCTTTATTCACTGGCAGATACTTGTCAAGCAGGTCATTTGTGGGATCTATAAATACTGAATAATTGGTCTCTTTTAAAAAATAGAATATTGATTGAGTTGCGTCTTTTTCAACCTCAACTAAAACATAAAAATTCCCAGATTGATGTAGCATAAATTCATTAAGAATAGATGTATGCCAAATGCAAATTTTTAAATAAGGAAATTCTTTTTTTAGCTTGGAATAAATGGTCTTTAATTTAGGGGTTATTTCCGGAATATAATTTTTCCCTTCTCCTGTTTCAAATTTCCCCCTGCCAATTCTATTTAAAATACCCATTTGAACCAATGAGTATATTCTCCAATTAATAGTGTTTTGTTTTAAATCTGGTTCAAACCCTCTGTAAAAAGATGAAATATCAATTGACCTAAAGCCTTTTTCGTCTTTAAAACGTTCTTTTAATTTGTCAATATGAAGTTTACTATTTGCGATGTTCTTTTTTTTTGATAAAAATACAAAACTATATTACGGCAGCAAAGCAAATTAGCTGCCAATAATTGGTTTTGAAATTAGTAGGAAAAAATAGCCCTTTCGGCAAGTCACAAAGCTGCCATTGGGCAGTTCCAAAATCAGGGAAAGCACCATACTTTATCTTGTCTCATTGAAGAAAGCAAATTGTCGACCTTTATCTTGTTTCAGGAGAATTTGTATAAATTTGGTAACTTAACTAATATCCTTTAAAATGCATTCTAGAACTATATTTTTGAAAACCATTCTTTTTATTA
>CAZJCZ010000033.1:0-17234 GCA_964544575.1 uncultured Flavobacteriaceae bacterium
TGATTATTTTAACCGAAAAAGTTTGAATGTTTTTATTACACGATTAAGAAAATATTTATCAAAAGACGATTCAATTAAAATTGAAAATATTCATAATCAAGGATTTATATTCATTATGTCAGATGACTAATGATTTCATTTGCTAATTGATACTATCTAGAAATGTTCTTGATTTCTCAAAATTAATTTCCCCTGCAATTTATTTCATAGTCTGCATGTTTTTAACTACAAATTCCCCAACTTTTTGACCTTGTGAAACGCCTTCATCTATTGCCATCATATAATGAATACCTCCATATAGACGTGAAATTGCAGCTTCTTCTGAAGCATGAATAAAAGATTCGAAGTTTCTAGCGGGTAACCCATATTCTAATTCGCTCGTATCCGTAAAGGCAAAATTATCGCCATATAAATTGGTCAAAGTGACAGCGGCCGCTCTTGAAATCACAGAATGTCCGCTTGTATATTCAGGAAAAGGAGGGGTCTGCAAAAAGGGCACCCATTCCTCATCTATATATTGGTTTATAAGTGTTTCTGGACGCACTACTAAGCTTCTCCATTTTTCATCCCAACAACTTATAAAGGCATCAAAAAGGGAAATACTGACATTTGTGTATGCATTAATTGTTTCATCAAAAGTATTTCCGGTAGCTTTTGTAGCAATACTAGTTATAGAAATCCAATGCCCACCAGGCGTTATTTTTTTCGTAGCAAACATGGCATGACCGCGATGATGTGAAACATAAGGGTTGCAATCCCAAAAGCTGGCAATATCTTCGGCCTCTTTGTCATACCCACTTCCCTTTTCATAAACTTCCATTAATTGTTTTTGAAAAGCGCTCCCTTTGGTTAGATCAAATTCTAAAGGTGCAATGGGAGGAAATTGATCTGCAGATTTCAATACCAATGTTCTAATTTTGTTCCAGTGTGGTTCAATACCATCCATATAGTCAGGTGGTGTAGGTTTCCAAAATTTATCTTCTTCTTGAATAGTATACTTTGAAAATGTGCGTGTTTGATCATACAAATCTTCCTTCGACCATTCTAAAATGTGCTTCGCTACTTTGTTTCCATATTCTTTTGAAGCATTTAATATTTTTAAAGATAAGCCTGCGTTTTGCAAATTTTGATACGTTTCGGCCTGAAAATCTGTCATTTTCTGCTCTGAAAAAATGAGTTGTTTGCCTACTACTGTAAAAGCATGAAAGGATGCTAAATGAAAATCAATATTAGTATCTGTAGGTTCAGGAATTGCAGATAATTCCTTAAGCTGCCCTTCAAGGCTGTTGTACTTATCAGGATATGCTTTTTGCATAATCGAATACGCAGCAACACTTGGGTACATATAAACTCTTGAAGCAACAGGTGGTGAAAAAATATCATAAACTATTATATCTGTTAGTTTCTTCATTGCAGATTGAAATAATTCAGGATCATTTAACTGTTCTTTGTATTCGGTATTTTCTTTGCACCCAAATAACATAATGAAACAAGTTACAATAAACCCAACATAAATTTTCCTCATATCATTTCTTGTTCGCATTGTATTTATTTTCATGGAGTTTCAATAATATACGATTTATCATTATTTGAAATTACCAAAAAGTGATTTTTATCTATTTTTGTAATTTTCCTTGAATTAAGGTTTATCGGTAAGGGAAGATATTTAAAAGAGCCCCATACCCCCTTATCATTTATGGTTAAAACACCCCCAGAGTTTGCGTCACTTTGACCCAACTCATTTGTATAATCTAAAAAATTCCCCACAAAATACACTTCTGTTATGCTATCTTTTTGGTCAATATAAATATCTTCAACGCTGCTCATCTGGGCTTCTCTAGGTAATGGGCGTGCTTCAAATTTAGCATCAAAATTAAGATATATCATAGATCGAAGTTCAGATATTATCTTTGTTTCAAGTATGTCATCTTCCTTTTTACCGGTTAAATCTTCAATATTTTTAATTTTCGGAAATTCTGCATAACTAAAAAATTTCTTTTTTAGTGATGGTAATTGATCTACTAATAAATCTTTTGAAGCAAACGGAATATAATTTCCAAAGAAGTCATAAAATATTATAGGGTCTAATTGCCCGTTCTCATCAAAATCGTCTAAATATAATTTAACTGGTCGTTCTTTTGAAGCTTTCCATTTAAAATTTAAACCAGCATTACCAGCAATAATGTCTTTTTGACCATTGCCATCTATATCAATCACTTTAATTGTGTTCCACATACCTTGTGTATTCTGCAATCCGTAATCTAAAGTTTTATCCAAAAATGTTTCATCACCATTATTTATTAATATGGTAATAGGCATCCAATCACCAACTACAATTAGATCTAGAAGATTATCATTATTAATATCAATCCACTCACTGTCGGTTACCATACCCAGCCTTTCTTTCATTACATTTTCATATACTCCTTTACCATTATTCTTTAAAATATAGCTAAAAGGTGATAATCCATAAGCTCCTGGGATAGATCTGTTCCCAATAAAAAAATCATCAAACCCATCTCCATCAAAATCTTCAGACGATACACTTCCCCCATTTGCTCGTATTAAATTATATTTTAACCTTTTAAAATATCCTTTCCCGTCATTAATATATATTCTATCCTCCAGTAATGCATCTTTTTCTACTCTATCATTTCCTCCGCTCATTACATAAAGATCCAGGTCTCCATCATTTTCTATATCAAAAGAAGCGACATCAACATCTTCATAAATAATATCTTTTATAAAATCACTTTTTATATCTTTAGTATAGGTTCCATTATTTTGCCTAAAGTATAGTGAAGGTGATTGATACTTGGCGCCACCAATATATATATCATCTAATCCATCGCCGTTAAAATCCCCTTTAATCATAGCTGGTCCTTCAGTAGATAATTTTTCTGGAATTAATCGTTCTTTTTCGTAATCTAGATAGATGTTTTCTAAATGAACAAATGGAAAAGTTTTTAATAGATCCTTATCAACCTCCATTGAACCTTTCGAAATAGTTGCAGTTGATTTTTTAACTATTAAGTGATGTTTATTAATTTCTAATTTTTTTTCAATTTGTGTTTTACCGCCAAGCCATTGTATTTCTACAGAATCTATTTTATTAACTTGACCAAGTCCAAAATGAATTTTATGTGAAGATGATGATTGAAAACCTCTAGTAACTGATAGCTCCTTAAAAAATTCAACACCATTGGCGTACAAAAATAATTTCGCTCCGTTTGGATTTTGATTCAATTGATCTCCCTTTAATGAAAAAGAAATAAAATTATTATCACTACTACTCTCATTTTCAAGCAATAGTGCCTCTTGATTAATATTATTGATGACTAAGTCCAAATCGCCATCATTATCTAAATCACTATAAGCTGATCCGTTTGAATATGACGGCTCAAGACCTGACTGAGTGGTTAACCTTTCAAACTCCAGATTACCTTTATTATGAAAAATGATATTGGTAATTTTATTAGTTGGCATTTCTTTTATTAGTTTGCGCTCAATCTCGTTTTGTTGCGTTTGCTCATATTTCGCAAAGTCTACATTACTTAAATAATTAATATAGTTAAGGTCATTAGGCCGTTTATAAATGCCGTTGGTAACATAGATATCATTTAACCCATCATTATCATAATCTTGAATTAATGCAGACCAACTCCAGTCTGTAGCGTAGGTTTCTGTCATTAATGCCACATCTGAAAACGACTGATTGTTACGATTTAACTGCAGTACATTTCTTCCATATTGAGTTTCGAAACCAAAACTTTTCTTTATTCGACTTATCCTATCTGGATCTTCCCCATGCGATTTTAAAAATATTTCATGATCAAAAGGCATCATGTCAAGTGCAAATATGTCAGGATAAAGATCATTATTGATATCAGCAATATCTAGTCCCATTGTAAATCTAGGAGTATGGCCAAAATAATTTGCATTAGATTCTATAAATGTCTTATCTCCTTGGTTAATGTATAGGTAATCATTTTCGTGAAAATCGTTCCCTACATAAATATCAATGAATCCATCATTATTAATATCTGAAGTCGCCAAGGCTAATCCATAACCTAAAGCACTGCTATAAATACCTGAAGAAGTAGTGACATCAGAAAACTTAACATAACCTTCATTCAATTTATTTTCATATAATTTATCACCAGCAAGTGAGTCTTTTAGTCTTCGACTATTAATATCACCATAACTTCTTGGGGTATGAACTGAACAATTTAGAAGATACATATCCATATCACCATCATTATCATAGTCGAAAAAAGAAGCCTGTGTTGAAAAACCAGAAAAATCTAACCCATAATCAGATGATGATTCAATAAATGTATTATTACCTTTATTAATATAGAGCAAATTATGAGCTCTTAAGTTTTTATAATTGCCTACTTTAGAGACATAAATATCTAATAGCCCATCGTTGTTTACATCTTCCATAGTCACACCCGTTGACCAGGTAGAATCAATGGCTATTCCAGCCTCTTTGGTTATATCCTTAAATTTTAAATTTCCTAAATTAAGGTATAGTTTATCAGGTTTTTGATTGGCTGTAAAATAAATATCTTCTAACCCATCATTATTGATATCACCTATAGCTACGCCACCACCATTATAATAGTACAAATATTCAATAATGTTCAAATCATCAAGATAGTAGAGTTCATTTTTGAAATTTATTCCACTGCTATCGGCTGAAACAGGTTTAAAATAAACAGCTGCTTTTTTGATTGGAATTTCCGTTTTTTCAGAACATCCAACTAAAAATAAAACTACCGTAAAAAAGACCCCAAATACATATTTCATTTTATTAATATTTAAATATTGCTAAAGAATCACTATTTCTTGCTACAATAAGCTTTTTGTTATTAATTATAAAATCCCGAATTTCTCCGTTTAAGGCGAAACCTTTTCCGCCTTTAACATTTTTAAAATTCATTTTCCCTTCATTTTCCAAATATACACCATAGGTAGCATCATATCGACCAACTTCAGGTTTGACATTAAACAAATTTCCTCCTAAAACTAAATCTTGATCACCATCATTATCAAAGTCATCTGTTGCGATTGCATAAATAGAAGAAAATTGTACTTCTATCGGAAGAGGTTGTATTTCAAAAATAAAATTTCCATTATTAACTAATATTATCGAAGACAATGTATTTACTTCAAGTTTAGAGGCTTCGGCCAATTGTTCAGGATTAAAAATAGTTGCTATATCGGCATTTTTAAAAGACTCATAACTAGGAAATTTCTTTTTTAACGATTTAATCTGATCGATTAAATTATGTCTAAGCGCATATGGATAATCCTTTCCGTCTGCAGACCTAAAAGCCAATATATGGTCAAGAAAACCATTATTATCAAAATCTTTTAAAAATAAGGTTATAGGTTTTTCTTTGCTAGCCTTAAATCTACTATTCAATCCATGATTTCCCAAAATTAAATCGAGATCACCATCATTATCTAAATCTGATTGATGAATCGTATTCCACCAGCCTTTAAGGCTTGAAAGTGAGTTATTATTCTTCTTAGCAAACCTTCCTTTATCATTAACAAATATTTCTATGCCCATAAATTCACCCACTACTAGTAAATCGTCATCACCATCCTTATCTAAATCTTGAAAAATAGCACTGGTAATCATTCCAATATTGTTCAGATCATTAGCTTTAAATTCAGTAACATCCCTAAAATTTCCTTTACCATCATTTTCAAGCAAAAACCCATCGCAAGGAATCCCGTATTTTAGAGGCACCATTCTTTGACCAACAAAAAGATCCAGGTCGCCGTCATTATCAATATCAGACGAAGCAACGGTAGAAGTACTATATACAGAATTTTCTGATGGAAGTTTTTGCTCAGATACTTCAAAATTACCCTTTCCGTCATTAAAATATAATCTATCTAAAAAATCATTTGAATATTGAGAAAATTCTACACCCCCACTGCACACATACAAATCTAGATCTCCATCATTATCCGCATCAAAAAACAAACTGGAAGTATCTTCTGAATTTTTATTCTTATTAAAATTAGTGGTTTTAGCCGCCGTAAACCCTTCAGATTTTCCAAATAATATAGTTGCCGCACTACCTTTAGACCCTCCAATAAACATATCATTGAACCCATCACCATTAACATCAGCCATTGACATTTTAGGCCCCTCAGTACTAGACATTTGATTTAATAAACGGTCACGGTGAAAATCAACAAAAACATTTTCTTCATGCTTATAATCGATATTTGACTTTACACTTTTAAAAATATCTTCACTTTTATCAATACTGTCATTCAATACTATTTCTCCGTCAGACTCAGACAAAAACAATGTTTGATTAACTTTTACATCTTTTAAAACTGTCTTTTTACCTGACGGCCAAATTATATTAATATCAATTGAATCTCTCTTTTGTAAACCAAAATTTATTCTGTGATCCATACTAGATTGAAAGCCTCGAGAAGGTTGATTTTCAATAGAAAGATTTAAGTCTAAAATTTCAACTTTTGCACCAATTGCATTAGTGTTTTTATTTTCTCCTTTTAAAACAAGTTTAATATAATTGGTCTCTCCTCTATCTGTCGTAGTATTTTTATATACAAAGGCTTTCATATTCAAATTATTTACAACGAGGTCAAGATCACCATCATTATCTAAATCTCCATAAGCAGATCCGTTAGAAAAGCTTTCGGTCAACAAACCAGATTCTTCATAATTGTCAAATACCAGACCTCCAAAATTTTTAAAGGCGTGATTTTTAACCATGTTAGAAGGAATTATTTCAATTAACCTTTTATAATCTACTTTATTATTGGCTACTATAGATTTAAAAACTTCTTCATTTGAAATATACTGAAGGTAGTCTTGATTGGTAAGGTCCTTATAAATTCCGTTAGCAACAAAAAGATCTTTGAGCCCATCATTATCCATATCAAAAATAAGTGCTCCCCAGCTCCAATCTGTCGCATTTACTCCACTTAATCTGCCAATTTCACTAAACGAGTTATTTTGATTGTTTAACTGAAGTGTATTTCTTGTAAATTGATGAAGATATCCACTTTTAACTTTTATTTGATATTTATTCCAGTCTTCAAAAGTCGTAACTGTTTTTAAACGTTCATATTGAGAAGGCAGCATATCAGTAACAAAAATATCATTATATCCATCGTTATTAATATCAGCCATATCTGCACCCATAGAGGCCCCACTTGTAGCGGTCATTTGATTTTCAAGTGACTCCGTAAACGTGCCATTTTTATTATTAATGTAAAGGTAATCATGCTCAAAAAAATCATTGGAAACATATATATCCTCCCAACCATCATTGTTAACATCTCCAACTGTAACCCCTAAACCAAACCCAACAACACTACCATAGATACCAGCTTTTTCGCTTACATCAACAAACTTTCCATCTATATTTTCCATTAACTTATCACCCCCTAGCAAGTCTCTTTTAGGACGTTCGTTTCTTCTTAAGTCAAAACTACCTATCGCTTGATAAGAATTGTTTAATATGTAAGCATCTAAATCGCCATCTTTGTCATAATCGAAAAATGATGCGTGTGTAGAGAACCCTTTATCATCGAGGTTAAACTCAGCAGCATTTTCTGTAAAAGTCTGGTCACCGTTGTTAATAAAGAGTTCATTTTGTTTGTTTTCACCATTTAAATCTCCAGAATTACATACATAGATGTCTAGATATCCATCGGCATTGATATCAACCATTGCTACTCCAGTTGACCATGGTTTAATACCTCCAACTTTTGCTTTATCTGTAATATCTTCAAATTTAAAATTACCCAGATTAAGATATAATTTATTTTGTTCTTGATTTGAAGTAAAATAGATATCGGGTAAACTATCGTTATTTATATCACCAATTGCGACTCCTCCTCCATTATAAAAATTACGATATTTATATACGTTAAAATCGTTGCTAAACGTTAGGTTATTAGAAAAATCAATACCAGTTTGTGATTCATCTAACAGATCAAATATTTTTTGATCTTCATTACTATCTGACTTACATGAGATATTCAAAATTATCAGCAAAGCCATTATTATTCTGTTATAAGTCATAGGTCTATGATTCTTATTATTTAGTCTAGGATATATCTAAGATCATCAATTCGAACATCAACATCTTTATTATTTATCAAAGGTTCAATTATAATGCGACGATTGCCGTCAACTTTTACTAATATGTCCTTTTTTGATTTTTTAGGCGTTACTTCAATAAAACCATTTCCGGGATACCATGATTCCAGGGAATCTTTAACAATAGTTATTAACTTATCAGAGTGCAGTGATTCAGCCCATGGAGACCAGCCATTATATGAGAATTGCATATCCATCCCTGTCATGATCTTTTCTTCATCGAAAATTCCATAAAAAAGCATTCTTACTGAAACTGTTGAACTGTCTCCTTCTTTGTTTGGAAGATTATATTGAACGAAATTATTATTCGGACCGTGCGTAACAATTCCCTTATCATTTAATTTCCAACATTGATCAAAAAATTCTTGTTTGGTCTGACCAAATTTCATTTCAAATAAAAGCGAATCATTTACAATATTCTTTGCCATTTCTGTTTTTACTAGATTAGAATATTTAGATTCAGAACAGCCAACAAGCATTATCAAAAATAGCAGTATAAAAACTCTATAACTCATTTTTATATGTTTTAAAAACAATTTTTTCATTATTTATCGGTGCAATTAATATTTTTTTATTGTTATAATTAATCCATTTAAGATCTCTTATTTGTCCTTTAATTCCTAAAGGATAAACTTTATATTTTTTCTTTTTTGGTAAATAAGGGCCAAAGATCGCCCAGCCTTTTGAAGCATCATAACTTCCAAATTGAGGTTTAACTAAATATTGATTTCCTCCAAAAAACAGATCCCTATATCCATCTTCATTTACATCTGACGAACTTATACTATATACTGGTGCATACTGTATTTCATTCGGCAATTTCTCAGGCGCAAATGTACCATTTTCATTAAAAAATATTGTACTTTCTAATATATTTAAATCAAGGAAATAAGCGTTATTTAGTGCTTTTTCAGAGAAAATAGATTGCATGTCTGCCTTTGCGTAATCTTTATAGTATAATAATTTCTTTTTCAAGAATGGTATTTGCGAGATTAATTCATCCTTATCAACAATTGGATAATAATTATCTCCCTCTTTCTTACAGATAATTTGTTCTTTAAATCCATTGCCATCAAAATCAGAAACATACATTCTCATATCTACCTCAAAATAGTTGTTAAGCCCAATATTACCAGCAACAATATCTTGGTCTCCATCACCGTCCACATCACAAACTTCCATAGCCGTCCAGAGTCCTTGTGTATCGCTTAAATTATAAGAATCACTTTTATCTATTAATTGAGCGTTAACGTTCAAGTAAATTTTTATTGGCATCCATTCTCCAAGAACAACCAGATCTTGCCATCCATCATTATTAATATCTACCCAGCTGGCGTCAGTAATCATACCAATATTTTCAAGCATACTATTTTCAATAGCCTCAAAATTGCCTTGCCCATCATTTTTTAATATATATCCCGTGCCTGGTTGCCCGTAAAGATTGGTTTTATACCGCTCACCCACAAACAAATCTATATCACCATCATTATCAAAATCAGCAGTTCTCACAACTGAAGAGCTTATAGTTTTTGGAAAAGAAGGCGAATTACTTACATTAATGAAGGTATTGTTTTGGTTTATATAATACGAATCGTTTAATGACGTCGAATAAGGCGAAAACGCTTTACCCCCATGACAGACATACAAATCCATATCTCCATCATTGTCACCATCTAAAAAGATAGCATCTACATCTTCTGAATTTATCTCATGCACAAATGGCGCGCTGATTTCATTATACCCTTTAGATGATGAGATAAACATTTTACCTGATTGATTTTTTGCCCCTCCAACAAAGAAATCAACTATGCCATCTTTATTAATATCCTCGCTTGCAAATGCGGGGCCTTCATTACTATACATTTGTGTCAATAATCTTTCATTATTAAAATCGATATATTTATTTTCTCTATGAGTAAAATTAAATAAAGGTTTTATTTCTTCTGTGATTGACTTATTAGCAGTTTTTTTAAACTTATTACCAGCACTTTCAGCTTTAGAAGGATGCTCAATAGTGTATATTTTATTTGTGCCTAAATTAGCTAGCACTGTTGTAGCTCCATCGGGCCATTTTAACCAAAGCGAATCTATATTTTTTATATTACCCAGACCAAAATGAATCTTAGAAGGAACACTACTTTGAAATCCACGGGAGGTATAATTTTCAGCATAAATCATTTTATCATCATTGTACTTAAGAATGGCCTTTACGCCAATTGCATTAGGGTTTTTATCTTTCTGAGATAGCTTTAATATTATACTTCTATGGGTTAAGGTATCGGTTGTGTTTTCATAAACAAAAGACGGCATATTAACGTTGTTTACAACAATGTCAAGGTCTCCGTCATTGTCAAGATCAGCATAAGCACTACCATTACTAAAACTAGGAATTCCTAATCCCCAAGTTTTATTTTTACTTTCAAAATTAAAATTACCCAGATTACGAAAAACGGCATTAGGAACAGGGTTAGAAGGCATGGCATCTATCAATTTTTTTATCACTTCTTTCTCGTTACTATTAATTCTATTTTTAACAGCTTCATTGTTAGCCTCATAAGTAAGATAATCTCTATCCAGTAAATCTTTATAAATCCCATTACTTATAAAAAGATCTCTAAATCCATCATTGTCCATATCAAATATCAAGGCGCTCCAACTCCATTCAGTTGCAGAAACATTAGCATGTCTGCCTAATTCCATAAAATTACCATTCCCAAAATTTTTTTGAAGTGTATTTCTCGCAAATTGATTGAAATAACCTTGTCGTTTAGCTAGTTGCTGTTTATCCCAAGACTCAAATATGGTTTTCGTTTTCTGCCTTTCCTGTGTAGAAGGTAACATTTCAGTAACAAATAGATCACAACGAAGGTCATTATCTAAATCAGCCAGATCTGCGCCCATAGAACCCATTGATGTTGATTCAAAATAATCTTCCATTTGTTCTGTATATCCACCTTTAGTATTATTTATATATAAATAATCTTTCTCAAAAAAATCATTAGCTATAAAAATATCTGTCCAATCATCCTCATTAAAATCACCCAGCGTTATACCAAGCCCAAAACCAATTTTGCTTGAATATATACCTACTTCTTTTGTAATATCAATAAACTTTCCGTTATCGTTTCGAAAGAATTTATTGCCACTGCCTGTTGCATCCGGAATATTTCTTTGATCCTTAACAAGGTCAAAAGCACCAATTGATTTAATAGAGTTATTTAAAATATAACAATCAAGGTCTCCATCTTTATCATAGTCAAAAAATGCGCTATGTACGGATAGACCTTCAATATCTAATCCGTATTTTTTTGAAGATTCTGTGAAAGTAAGATCGCCATTATTAATAAAAAGCTCATTGTGCCTATTTATACCACCGGGTTTCCCTGATTTGCAAACATAAAGATCCAGAAACCCATCTCCGTTAATATCTACAAATATTGCCCCTGTTGACCAAACACCTGGGCAAGAGACTCCAGCTTTATCTGTAATATCATCAAACTTCCAGTTCCCTTTATTTAAAAATAATTTATTATCTACCATGTTACCTGTAAAGTAAATATCATCCAGCCCGTCATTATTAACATCTCCTATGGCAACTCCTCCTCCATTATAAAAATTACGATAGATATATGGATTAAATGCCTCTGTATAGGTTAATGTATTCTCAAATGAAATACCAATTGATGAATTTTTAAGTACAAACAATGAAGTATCTTTCTTGGGCTTTTCTTTGCAGGACAGCAGTATTAGTATTATAAAAAAACTGAGTTTCTTCATTTATTTTTGTTTTAATAATACTTTTTTAAAGCTGCGAAATATATAAAATTTAATGCTTAAATTATATATAATTTTAGATTAAAAGGTTTTTTGTACCTATAATTTGTAAATAGCTTGGTGATAGATATTTACTAAAGTAATGAGAAAAAAAATCTGAATATACTATTTAGAGATTAGTAAATATGAGCAAAAAAAGAGGGTTGTTCTAAATGAACAACCCTCTTTTAATTTATAAATTAAATTCAATTTATTAATAACCAGGATTCTGAGTTAAACTACCACTAGAAGCATCAATTTGAGGCTGTGGAATTGGAAACACTGTTCTAAATGCATCACTATTTGTCATTTCCCACCAAGGGCCATCCCATTTATCAAATCGAATTAGATCAGTTCTACGGCTAGATTCTTGGAACATTTCTCTACCCCTTTCTGCAATGAAACCTTCAGCATCAATAGATCCAAGTTCAGCAACTCCTGCTCTTTCTCTTATCGCATTTACATCTGACAATGATAAACTCCAATCACCTGCAGCTCTAGCTCTGGCTTCACCACGAGTTAACATTACCTGTCCTAATCTTAAGATAGGATAATCATTATTCATCTCTGGTCGACCAAAAAGTTGGAAACTAAATTTCTTTGCGCGAGCACCACTCTCTCTACTTGAATTAGGCTCTAATTCACCAATATTTGGAGTATAATTTACTACAAGATCATCATCATCTGCAGCAAAATCAAGTAAGGCATTTCCACCAAAATCTTTTTGAGGGCCTACTAAGAAGTTTGCTTCTTTTCTGGCATCACCCGACTCATAGCTATTATAAAACTCTTCCAATACTTGATAACCGTTCCAAGGCTGTGCATCTAAAGCAAAAGTTAATTGACTACTATAGTGCATATTCATTTGGGCAAAATTCATACCAGTAGCACCAACTTCATCATAATAAAGTGACCAAATCATTTCAGGATTGAATTGATTATTTGGTGCAAATACAGCAGCGTAACCCGTTAAATCAGAAGGGTCTTCTGCTACATCTGGTCTTTGTGCTAAGTTAGGTACACTAACATCTGCATCACTTAACATATATGGGCCATTATCTATAATATAAGTCGCTGCCCAGTCAGCTTCTTGCCAACGTGCGGTACCTGTATATACCTCAGCGTTTAAGTACAGTTTTGCTAGAATTCCTAATGCAGCATATTGACCTACTATATATGGCTCAGAACCATTACCTAAAGCACTACCAGACAGGTCCATGCTAGCAGTAACAGCACCAATACCTAAGGCATCTAACAATTCACTTTCTACAAAGTTAAACACTTCAGTTCTACTTGCTTGTGGGGGATCAGTAGCCTGAACAGTAACTATTTTTACTCTACCAAAAAGGTCTAACAATCTCCAATATTGATAGGCTCTTAACACTTTAGCCTGAGCTGTTTCATCAGGTGTTAAAGTACCTCCAAGGGCAAGGTTCACTGCTCCAATACCCTTATAGGCGTTAGCCCAAGTACCATCTAAATTTGGCATTGACGAAAGTTCTATATGCCTATGCAAATCTAACCAGATTCCACCATCAAACCAGTCACCACCTTTTTGACCTATAGCCATTTCATCTGAAGAAACTGTTTGTATTGAATAATATCCACCATGATTGGCCGATCCGTTTCTAACCTCATTATATGATCCTACTAGGGCACCAGCGGGTTGAATTCCACCATCGGTTGCACCTTCTATCACTGTAACACCGTCATCTGAGAACTCAATTTGTAATTCATCTTCTAAGACTTCTTCAAGATCAGTACACGAGTATGTAAAAAACAGTGCACTAAATAAGAATGTTAATTTTATTAAACGATCCATTTTTTTATGTTTTATTAAAAGTTAATATTTAATCCTAATGTAATAGTACGAGACGCAAAGTAATTGTTACGTCTATCAATACCTGGGGCTAACACGCCGCCACCATCACCTGGATCACCTCCATTATCGGAAGTTCCAGCATCAAATAATGCAGGTTCAGGGTCAGCACCGGTATAGTCTGTAATAGTAAATAGATTTTGACCGCTTAAAGATAATCGTATATTATTGATGTAATCATTCTTCACGTCAAAATTATATCCAACTGAAAGGTTATCCAATTTGAAGAAACTAGCTTTTTCAACATAATAAGAACTAAATTGAGCAGTTTTTATATCATCTCTTGCAAGAGATGTATTTATAAAGTTATATGAAGACTGCGAACCAATTCTTGGTTCATAAAATGCACGAAATGTATTTACCAAGCTATGGCCAAAAGCACCTCTAAAAAATGCATTTACATCCCAATTACCAATTGTGACTTGGTTTGTCCAACCAAGTTCAAAATCTGGTAAACCCTGACCTAAAACTGCAAAATCTACGTTCTCATCTAAGGCATTACTCTGATTAGTAATTAAGTCTCCGTCTCCGTTCACATCAACTAAAAGAGGCGTCCCATTTGCGTCTACTTCACCTGAAAATACAGGGCCCCAAATTTGACCAATTTCTAGTCCTTCTCTTACTAAAATCATATATGTGTCATTTTGACCAGGAGCTCCCAACTTAGAAATGGCTCTATCACCACCTGCATTTTTTTCTAATTTTGTTTTATAGGTAGAAAATATAACGCCCGTATTGTATTGAACATTTTCATTCTGCACAACATCATAATTCAAACTTAACTCGAGACCTTTAGTATTTAATTCACCACCATTTTGAAATTGAGAAGTGAAACCTTCATTTGTGGCCGCATCAATTTTAATATCAGTAATAAAGTCAACTATATCTCTATTATATATGTCCATAGTAGCGTTAAAACGATGCATTGAAAATTCAATACCAAAATTTAACTCTCTTTTTTCTTCCCATCTAAGACCAGGATTTGCTTTTCTGCTTCCTAAAACAGAGGCAGAAGAACCAAAACCATTAGAACCATTAACAACACCGAAAGTAATTTGAGATAGCCCAACACTAGGAGGAATTGCCCCTGTTACACCATATCCTAATCTCGCTTTTAATAGGTTTACATTATCTAATTCTAGATACTTATTTAAATCTGCACCAATTGCAACTGACGGGAAATAACCCCATTGCTCATCTTCACCAAATCTACTTGATCCTTCTCTTCTTATTGAGGCGTTGAAATAGATGGCATCATCAAAGGCCATGTTGACACGTGCAAATTGTGCAATTATTCTATCATCGTCGTTTCTACCACTATTTGCAGATATACGACCAGCCTCTAATAGATCTTGTGCTACTTCAATATTATCACTAAAATCAAAATCTACACCAGGAGGAAAATCACCAATTTGTAAATAGTATTCATTATAATCATTTTCTCCCCATGAATAACCACCGGTGAATTTGAAACTGAATTTATCACTAAACATTTTGTAATATGTAGCATACATATCAATTGTTTTAGTACTAAATTCACTATTAAAGAAGTCTGCCCTTCCTTTTCTAAAAGGACTTAATGCATTACCTCTGAAAAAGGAAGTAGTTGTATAATACGTTCTATTGGTTGTTTTTACATTTTGTTCACTAACACTTAAGTTTGCACTTAATTCACTTGAAAACGTATATTTTAGATCTACACTATAACTAACAGTACTTGTTGTACCATAATTTTTATTCTGTTCTGCAATAGAAACTGGGTTAAAACTATCAAATAAACCTAATGTTTCAAAATAACCACCAAATTGAGGTGAATTAAATGCAAAAGGAGCATCTGCACCCAAAATAGGAGCGGTAGGGTTATACAATACACCATAACGTAAGGCTTCGTTAAAACCATAATCACTGTCACGTTGTGTTAATGCAGAATTAAAAGTAATCTTCATTTTATCATTTAAGAACTTTCCAGTTAATTTAGCTCTAGCATTAATTTGTTGAAAACCAGAATTTATCAAAATTCCTTCCGTATCTCTATAATTTACTGACATACGGTAATTAGCGTCATCAGTACCACCAACAGCTGCAACATTGTGCACTTGTGTTACTGCCGTTTGCGTAACTTGATCTACCCAATTTGTATCAGCTCCAAGGTCAGAACCACCTACAGCTAGAAAATCTTCTCTGCCCATAACCTCAATTTCGTTTGAAATAGAAGCAGTAGAGAATTGTCCATTATATGTTACAGTAAAAGGTTGGCCATTTTTTCCTGATTTAGTAGTTACCAAAATAACACCACTAGAAGCACGAGTACCATAGATCGCCGCAGCTGATCCATCCTTTAATACCGTTATATTATCAATATCACTTGGATCAACATTACTTAATGATTGACCTGCAACACCGTCAATTACGATAAGAGGTTCTGTACTACCACCAATTGTAGAAATACCTCTTAAGCGAATTGTTGCGTTACTGTTTGGGTTACCACCTTTGTTATAGACACTAAGCCCCGCTACTTTACCTTGAAGTAATTGCGTTGGTTCACTGATAACACCTTGGTTAAATTCTTCTGCGCTCACACTTGTTACAGCGGTTGTAATCTCTTTCTTAACTTGAGATCCATAACCAGTAACAACAACTTCATCCAATGCTTGAGCATCAATAAGCAGTTCTACATCGATAACGGTTTGACCACTATACACAATCTCTTGTGTTGTAAAACCGATAAAACTAAATACTAACACGGCGTCAGATGGAACGTTCTCAATGGTATAAAGTCCATCAAAATCTGTTGTAACACCTTGTGTTGTACCTTTAACTATAACATTAACTCCCGGTAATGAATCACCATCACCTGTTACTGTTCCAGTTATTGTTTGAGAAAATATTACACTTCCACAAAGCATAACACCTAAAAACATTAATTGTTTGAGTAATTTAAATTTCATAATTGTTGAATTAGTTTAATTGTTTTTTATTAAAGAAAAACTTATGATACAAGCGCAAATATAAATACTAATTTTAAAACTAACTAATACAACAACAATTTTATTAATAAAAAGTTAAATTAAGTTAATAATAAGTTAATAAAAGTATATATTTCAATCTTTTATAAGGAATTTTCAATATTTAAATCGAATTTAAATTGCTCATTAATTAACTCAATAGCGTGTAACTATTGTTACGAAAACGTTTTCGTAATGATAAAGAAATAACAAAAAAATCTTCGATAATGATGGATAGTCTATTTTTTTTGAATGTTTTTTATGAAATTTAAGATCTCAGACGTTGTAATTTGTGGATTTGCACCTGGTTTACCAGCAACCATCGCTCCTACTGCACAGGCATAGTCCAACGCATCCTCAGGTTTTGATC
>CAZJCZ010000034.1:0-9790 GCA_964544575.1 uncultured Flavobacteriaceae bacterium
AAATCATTTAATATTTCGTCTCATTATGATACTTCAATTTTTAACTATTTTAATTCAAATCATGAACAGGCTGTTTTAAAAATTAGTGAAACTAACGGTAAAGTATTACGCTATGGTGAAAACCCTCATCAAAAAGGATTTTTCTTTGGGAATTTTGATGAAATGTTTACCAAACTACATGGAAAAGAATTAAGTTATAATAATTTACTGGACGTTGATGCGGCAGTTAATTTGATGAATGAGTTTAAAAATGACGCTCCAACATTTGCTATTATGAAGCATAATAATGCTTGTGGTTTTTCAACCAGGCCAACATTACATCAAGCCTATATTGACGCTCTTGCGGGAGACCCAATATCAGCATTTGGAGGCGTGTTAATATCCAACACAAAGATTGATCTAAAAACAGCTGAAGAAATTCACAAATTGTTTTGTGAAGTCGTTATTGCTCCTTCCTATGATAGTGATGCCCTGGAAGTTTTAAAAGGAAAGAAAAACAGAATGATTTTAGTTCTTCATGAAATAGAGCTTCCAAAAACCATTACTAGGAGTTGCTTAAATGGTGCTTTAGTTCAAGATAGAGATTTGAAAACAGATGCGTTTTCAGATTTAGAAACAGTAACAAATTTAACTCCATCAGATAGAGAAATAGAAGATCTTCTTTTTGCTTCTAAAATCTGTAAACATACCAAATCAAATACCATTGTATTGGTCAAGAATAAGCAGCTTTACGCAAGCGGAACTGGGCAAACTTCACGAGTTGATGCATTAAACCAATCCATTGTAAAAGCGACACATTTTAAATTCGACCTGAAAGGTGCTGTTATGGCAAGTGATGCTTTCTTTCCGTTTCCCGATTGTGTCGAAATTGCAAAAAATGTTGGAATCAACGCAGTAATACAACCTGGAGGCTCAATTAAAGATCAATTATCCATTGATTTTTGTAATAATCATGAAATGTCAATGGTGTTTACAGGAACTCGTCATTTTAGGCATTAAGTGATTTATTTGTATTTTTTTGAGATTCATTTACAATTTAAAAAAGTCTCTAAAAACAATAAATATTTTCATGTAAATGAATTATAGAAGATTCCCTTAAATTTGTTAACTTTGGCAATTCGCATTAACAAGTAACTCTAATAAATAACTCTATGGGATTTTTCGACTTCATGACCGAAGATGTCGCTATTGATCTTGGTACGGCAAATACACTTATTATACATAACGGTAAAGTTGTTATTGACAGCCCATCTATCGTTGCTAAAGATAGGATTACCGGCAAAATCATTGCCATTGGAAAAAAAGCAAGTCTTATGCAAGGTAAGACGCATGAGAATATTAAAACAATTCGCCCATTGAAAGATGGTGTGATTGCTGATTTTGAGGCTTCTGAACAAATGATAAAAGAATTCATTAAGCAGATCCCTTCAATTAAAAAACGCTTTTTCTTTCCACCTTCTCTTCGAATGGTAATCTGTATTCCTTCTGGTATAACGGAAGTTGAAAAACGTGCAGTACGCGATTCTGCAGAGCATATGAATGCCAAAGATATTTATTTAATTCATGAACCAATGGCAGCAGCGGTTGGTATTGGAGTTGATATTATGAAACCTAAAGGAAATATGATTATTGACATTGGAGGTGGTACAACTGAAATAGCAGTAATAGCTTTAGGCGGAATTGTTTGTGATAAATCTATAAAAGTTGCGGGTGATGTTTTTACTAATGACATTGCTTATTATATGCGAACGCAGCACAATTTATATGTAGGAGAAACAACAGCCGAAAAAATTAAAATTGACGTCGGATCGGCAACTGAAGATCTATCAACTCCTCCTGATGATATTTTAGTTCAAGGTCGTGATCTATTAAGTGGTAAACCTAAACAAATAAAAATATCATATAGAGAAATTGCAAAGGCTTTAGATAAATCTATTTTACGAATCGAGGATGCGGTTATGGAAACATTATCTCAAACACCACCTGAGTTAGCCGCTGATATTTATAACACAGGTATATATTTAGCTGGTGGCGGCTCGATGCTTAGAGGTTTAGACAAACGTCTTTCTAGAAAAACTGACTTACCGGTATATGTAGCAGAAGATCCTTTAAGAGCAGTTGTTAGAGGTACCGGGATTGCACTTAAAGACTTAGAAAAATATCAAAGCGTCTTGATCAAGTAAAGTAGTTAATGTTCTAAAAATGTATGCAACAGATTATCAATTTTATAATAAAGTATAAATACTTTTTATTCTTTTTGTTGCTCCAATTCATTGCAATTTTATTTACAATACAAAGTCATTCGTATCATAAAAGTAAATTTGTCAACTCAGCAAATTTTATTACGGGAGGTATTCATAAACGTATAAATTCATTCAAAGAATATACTAATCTTAGATTATACAATCAGCAATTGCTTGAGGAAAACACGCGATTAAGTAATATTCTTTCTTTACAATTAAAAGATAGCTCGATTAATGATATCGAAGTAATTGATACCACAAAGTACTCTCAAAAATACAGGTATTTCTTCGCAAAAGTTATTCATAACCAATATCATAAGAAATATAATTATTTAACGATTGACAAAGGGTCTATTAAAGGTGTAAAACCGGATCAAGGAGTTGTAAATAGTAAAGGAATTATAGGTATAACTAATTCTGTTTCTAATAATTATGCAACAGTTTTATCTATTTTAAATGAAAATTCTAAAATTAATGTTAGATTATTGAACAGCTTTTACTTTGGAACTTTGGAGTGGGACGGAAATGATTATAATATTCTGCAGCTAATTGATTTACCAATACAAGCAAATATTAACAAAAATGACACCATTATTACCGGTGGTAAATCAACTATTTTCCCGGAAGGCATCCCTGTTGGAACAATATTAGATTTCAGCAAAGAAAATAATTCATATAAGTTTATTAATATTAGATTATTTAATGATATGAGTGCAATAGGACCTGTAACTATTATTAATAATTTTGATAAGGAAGAAATTAACACTTTAGAAGACCAAACAATAAATGAATGATGTAATAAAATATATAATTTTATTTTTTGCCTTAATTTTTGTTCAAATTGTTGTCTTAAATAATATTCTCTTTTTTGGCTATATTAATCCGTTATTATATATTTTATTTGTTATTATTTACCCGTTAAAAAGGGATAGAGGCCTTTTTTTATTATTAAGTTTTCTACTTGGTTTGTGCATAGATTTTTTTGTTAATTCAGGTGGAATTAATGCGTCTGCCATATTATTCATAGCGTATATAAGACTACCTCTATTAAAAGGTTTACTCAACAAGTCGGAGATTGATTTTCCTGTTTTTAATATTAATAAACTACCTTTTTTAAAACTACTCAGTTATATCGCTATTTTAACATTCACACATCATTTTATAGTTTATAGTTTTGAGTACTTTAAACTGAATGCTATAATTACTATTTTTTCAAGAGCATTTTTAACAAGTATTTTTACAATTATTTTGATAATATTTAGTTTATTATTAATGAATAAAGGTAAATAGGATGAATAAAAAATATATACTATACTTTACTATACTGTCAATAGGCCTTCTGTTTATTTTTCGTCTGTTTTACATACAGGTATTAAATTCTAAATATAAACCATCACCATATAATAACTCCGCCATAGCTGTAAAGTACGATTACCCTGATAGAGGCTTCATTTATGACCGCAACAATGTCTTGATGGTTGCTAATCAGCCGTCATATGACATTATGATTATTCCCAGAGATGTTAAGCCTTTGGATACTATAGAGTTTTGTAGTTTAGTAAAAATTACGAAAGAGAAATTTCTAAAAGAATTCAAAAGAGCTAAAAATTATTCACCCCGAATACCTTCAGTATTTATAGCTCAATTATCAAAAAATAATTATGCTTCGTTGCAAGAAAAAATGCATAAATTCAAGGGTTTTTATATTCAAAAACGTTCTTTACGAGAATATCCATTAAATTCAGCAGCGAACGTTGTAGGATATATTGCGGAAGTTAATGAAGAATTTATTAAAAAAAATAGCTATTACCAACAGGGTGAATTAATAGGTATCCAAGGTGTTGAAAAAGAATATGAAGAAGCACTAAGGGGAGTTAAAGGAGTGAAATTTATACATAAAAACAGATTTAACAGAGAAATGGGGCCTTACAAAGGTGGCATTTATGATACACTGGCTACCATAGGTAATGATGTGTCCATTACTATAGATAGTAAATTACAACAATTTGGAGAAGCTCTGATGGCAAACAAAAGAGGAGGAATAGTGGCTATTGAACCTTCGACAGGTGAAATATTATCTCTAATATCTACTCCAAGCTATAATCCCAATTTATTAGTTGGGAGAGAACGTTCAAAAAATTACACCAAAATGCATTATGATGCGTTTAATCAACCTTTGATGGATAGAAGCTTATTGGCACAATATCCCCCAGGGTCACCCTTTAAAATAATTAATGCCCTTATAGGTTTACAAGAACAAGTTATTACCCCAGAAACCCATTTTTATTGTTATGGTGGATTTAAATATGGTCGAAGTGCAAAAGCATTTATGAAATGTCATTGTGGTATTTACGGTTCTCCAATAAAATTAGACAAAGGCATATACAAATCATGCAACTCATACTTTGCTAATGTGTATAAAAGAATTATAGAAAAATATCCTACTTCATCGGAAGGAATGAAAGTTTGGAGCGATCATGCAAAAAGTTTTGGATTAGGTAATTTTTTAAATAATGACCTATCTAGTGGCAAAAAAGGATTAATACCAGATGATGCTTATTATAATCGTTATTATCCAACTTTTAATTGGGGAGCGTCAACAACAATCTCTAATGCTATAGGTCAAGGTGAAATATTGACAACCCCAATACAATTAGCTAATATGATGGCTGCTATCGCCAATAGAGGTTATTATTTTACACCACATATCATAAAAACTATTAATAATAAACCTATTAAAATTGAAAATTTCACAACTCCAAAATACACATCAATAAAACCAGAATATTTTGAACCAATAATTGAAGGAATGTTTAATGTTTTTGAAAAAGGAACTGCCCGAGGATCAAGAGTAAGAGGTATAGAAATATGTGGTAAAACGGGTACTGCAGAAAATTTTACAAGTGTTAATGGAGAAAAAGTTCAATTTGAAGATCACTCAGTTTTTATCGCTTTTGCTCCAAAAGATAATCCTAAAATAGCAATTGCAGTATTTGTGGAAAATGGGTATTGGGGATCTAGATGGGCAGGGCCTATCGCGACATTAATGATAGAGAAATATTTGAATGGAAAAACTGCCAGGCCTTGGTTAGAGCAGCGTATGATTGAAGGAAGTCTGCAAAATGAATATGATAAACAATTATTAACAATACAAACTCTTGCGCAAAAGGAAGACTAACATATTTGCAGGTATCGACTGGATATTAGTATTATTTTATTTTGTACTCGTATTTTTTGGTTGGATAAATATTTATGCAGCCACCGTGACTGAAAATAACGGTGAAATTTTAGATTTCACTACTTTATATGGGAAACAATTAGAATGGATTGGTTTAAGTTTTATTCTCATTTTTTTTATTATTTCAATTGATTCTAAGTTTTATGAACGTTTTTCAGGAGTATTCTATGTCTTTTCTATTCTTTCGTTAGTCGGACTCTTTATTTTTGGTTCTACAATAAATGGAGCCACATCCTGGTATAATTTTGGAAGTTTTAGTTTACAACCAGCTGAATTTGCCAAAGCTGCCACAGTACTCGCTTTGGCCAATTTTTTGAATGAACCTAACAAAGATTTAACCAGTTTCAAATCACAACTTAGTGCAGTTTTTATCATTCTATTACCGGCAATACTTATAGTTTTACAACCGGATGCCGGTTCTGCATTAATTTATTTTTCCCTAATTATTGTTTTATATCGAGAAGGGCTGTCCGCCTATTATTTGGTTATTGGCTTAGTGGCAATTGTATTGTTCATTATAACATTATACGCCGGTTTTACCACTTCAATTCTTATTATTTATGGATTGCTAACCCTCTTTTTTGTTTATATTATTAATTTCAAAAAAATTAAATTAAAAAGGGACTGGATTAAGATAATAACCCTCTACGTTGTTACTGGGCTATTTATGTATAGCGTTGATTACGTGTTTAACAATGTTTTTGAACAAAGGCACAGGGATAGGTTTAGCATATTATTAGGTAAAACTTCGGATAATCAAGGGATTGGTTATAATACAGACCAATCAATGATTACCATTGGCTCAGGGGGTTTGACCGGCAAAGGTTTTTTAGAAGGTGATAGAACGCAAGGAAATTTTGTGCCTGAACAACATACAGATTATATTTTTAGTACCGTTGGTGAAGAGTGGGGGTTTTTAGGCAGCAGTGCAGTTATTATTATTTTTGTAGCCTTTTTACTCCGATTAGTACAAATGGCGGAAAAGCAAAAATCCACTTTTAGTAGAGTGTTCGGCTATTCAGTAGCTTCTATTTTCTTTTTCCATTTCTTGATAAATATTGGTATGGTAATAGGCTTGTTGCCTACAATCGGTATTCCATTACCATTTTTTAGCTACGGTGGTTCTTCACTCTGGGGATTCACAATATTGTTATTTATCTTTATAAGGCTTGATGCCGATAAAACTTATGAGTGGTAATAGGTACTTATTTTAAAAACTTAAAAATTGATCTTGCTTTGCTTTTTTTTGGTTTATCACTATTTAATGATCTTAAATAACTTACTTTAAGTTTTAAATATTCATCTTCAGTAATCTCTATAAAATCATCCCAATTCTGAGCCTCCTTTACAAATTTACTTACATCTACGTATGCACCAACTTTATAAGTTATGTGATTTGATGTTACAAGTAACTTCAAAGACATTTTGTATATTCTAATGGCTTCATTTCCAAATAAAACATAGGTTCGTTCCTTTTCTAATTCGTTTTCCATCTTTCAGCTTTGACTATATAACAACTGAAAATTAAAAATTCCTATATCAAAAGAAATTCAAAAAGGATGTATCATGAACATAGAAAGCTGCATTATTTATTATTTTAAATAAAACTTTATCATATCTAACAAAAAAAAAGACAGCCTAGAAGACTGTCTTTACAATATATGTTTTGTGATTAAATTAAAGCGTAGCTACGAATTTAGTTAATTTAGATTTCAAATTTGACGCCTTATTTTTATGAATGATATTATTCTTAGCTAATTTATCAATCATAGCTGCAACTTTAGGTAATTGCTTTTCAGCATCCTTTTTCTTTTCTGAATCGCGTAATTCTTTAATAGCATTTCTAGTAGTTTTATGCTGAAATTTATTTCTTAAGCGCTTCGTTTCGTTACTTCTGATTCTTTTTAATGCCGACTTATGATTTGCCATTTTATTTTATTTTTATATATAAACGTTAAATCGTTTATTTTGTAGTCCGTAGGGGAATCGAACCCCTGTTACCAGGATGAAAACCTGGCGTCCTAACCCCTAGACGAACGGACCATTATTACTTTAACTTATAAAGCGAGTGCAAAAATAAAATAATTTTTCAACTCTGCAAGTGCTTTTGTGATAAATTAATAAGCCTTTGCAAATAGTACTCTTTTCGTTGAGGGTTTCCCAGTCAAAACACAACTACCTGCCTCATTCTTAGCGTCCAAAGCAATGACTCGAATGGTTGCTTTTGTAAGTTCTTTGATTTTATCTTCTGTTTCAGTAGTACCATCCCAATGTGCTGAGACAAATCCACCTTTTGTTTCTAATACTTCTTTAAATTCTTCAAAAGTATCCACTTCAGTAATATGCTCGTCTCTATAATCTTTCGCTTTATTGAATAAACTATCTTGAATTTCAGTTAATAGTTTATCAACGGTGTCTACTAATTCATCCTGATTTACAATTTCTTTAGTTAAAGTATCACGTCTTGCTAACTCTACAGTCCCATTTTCAATATCACGAGGTCCTATTGCAATTCTTAAAGGCACCCCTTTTAATTCGTATTCAGCAAATTTCCATCCAGGCTTGTATGTATCTCTATCATCATACTTAACTGAAACACCTCTAGCTTTTAAATCAGAAATAATTTGATCAACTTTTTCAGATATCATTTTTAATTGCTCTTCATTTTTATAAATAGGCACAATTACTACTTGTATTGGTGCCAATTTTGGAGGCAATACTAAACCTTTATCATCAGAATGTGTCATCACTAGAGCACCCATCAATCGTGTTGAAACACCCCAGGACGTAGCCCAAACATACTCTTGTTTTCCTTCTTTTGATGTAAATTTAACATCAAAAGCTTTGGCGAAATTTTGCCCTAAAAAATGAGATGTACCAGCTTGCAAGGCCTTACCGTCCTGCATTAAAGCTTCAATAGCATAGGTGTCTAAGGCGCCTGCAAATCTTTCACTTTCGGTTTTAGTACCCTTAATTACCGGCATAGCCATAAAATTTTCTGCGAATTCTGCATAAACTCTTTGCATTTGCTCAGCTTCTTCGATAGCCTCTTTCTTTGTTGCATGTGCAGTGTGTCCTTCCTGCCATAGAAATTCTGCAGTCCGCAAAAACAATCGGGTACGCATTTCCCAACGTACTACATTTGCCCATTGATTTATTAATAATGGTAAATCTCTATATGATTGCACCCATTTTCTATAAGTATCCCATATAATGGTCTCAGAGGTAGGTCGTATAATTAATTCTTCTTCCAATTTAGCATCCTCATCAACAATAATACCACTGCCATCCTCAGCATTCTTTAATCTATAGTGTGTAACAACTGCGCATTCTTTGGCAAACCCATCAACATGGCTTGCTTCTTTACTAAAATAAGATTTAGGTATAAATAAAGGAAAATAGGCATTTTGATGACCGGTCTCTTTAAACATTCTATCCAATTCAGCCTGCATCTTTTCCCAAATGGCATAACCATAAGGTTTTATAACCATGCAGCCTCTTACACCAGAATTTTCAGCTAGGTCGGCTTTTACCACTAATTCGTTATACCATTTAGAGTAGTCTTCACTCCGTTTTGTTAAATTTTTACTCATATAATTACTTTTGGCATAAATATTGTGATTCTTTTAACACAAGTATTTAATAGTGCAAAACTAATTATATTTTGTAATTTAATAGTATTAAAAGTCACTCAACATGAAATTAAATAATTATATCAATAGTAAAGTCACTTATTTATCTTTAACAGGATTAATTTTATTAGGCTTAACTTCATGTGGTTCTTATCAAAGTGCTACATATGAAGATGACGGTATTTATTCTTCTAATGAACCAAGACAAGAAGTTGCGGTTAGAGAAACTAAACAAGTCGCAGTACAAGACACTAAATCTCAAGCGTATCAAGATTATTTTAAAAGAGAGTCTGATAGATATGAAGATATAACCGAGGATGATATTTTTGTTGACGTGGATTCATTGGGTTATGGAGATGATGAATATTATGATGAAGAATATGTTGAAGGTAATTCTCCTTGGGAATATACAGATAATGTTACCGTAAACTTTAACTTTGGTTGGGGTGGTTTTTATAGATCATGGAATTATTATGGGTATTATAATAGTTTTTATAATCCTTATAATTCTTATTATGGATATGGTGGATATGGTGGATATGGTGGATATTATAATCCTTTTTATTTCCACTGGCCTTATAATGGGTATGATCATATATATAATCCTTACTATGGATATGGGTATTATAATCCTTTTTATTACGGGTATAACGGATATAATAATTATGGGTATAACA
>CAZJCZ010000034.1:9890-17119 GCA_964544575.1 uncultured Flavobacteriaceae bacterium
ACGCCTACAATACGAGTCGCTTAGGCAACAGAAGCGCATATAGCAGAAGATCTTCAGCAGATAATTCTAATAATTTAAATAGAAGAAGTTCTACAACGACTACTAGTCGAACTAACGCAATTAACCGCAGAAGTACTACTAACACGCGTAGTAATGATGTTAGACGAAATAATTCAAGTAATACTAGGAGTAATTCTGCCACTAGAAGAAATGTAGATAGTAGAAGCGGTAATAATTCAACTATTAGAAGAAATTCCAGCAATTCAACAAATCGTTCAAGTAGAATAAGACGAAGTAATGGAAGATCTCAATCATCGGTTTATAGATCACCTAGAAGTAATGTAAGGATGGTTAAACCTGGTTCAAATTCTAATGTTAGAAGAGGAACAACACAAAATGCAAGAAGCGTTGCGTCCTCTGATGCGAGAAGATCGACATCACAAGCACCACGAAGGGTTTCTTATTCGAATACTAGAAATAACAATACTCAAAGAAGGGCTACCTCGAACAATAATTCTTATCGAAGAGTCAACACTCAATCTTCAAATAGACGAAGTTATAGTGCCCCTAGAAATAATTCCTCTAATAGCTCAAGTAGAGCTAGTAGTAATAGGTCTTCATCTAAAAGTCCTAGTAGAGCTAGTAGCAGTAGTTCTTCATCCAGAAGTAGTGCCTCATCAAGATCAACATCAGCCCCATCAAGAAGTTCATCTTCTTCAAGAAGTAGTTCAAGAAGTTCTAGAAAAAATTAAAAAAAATTAACATGAAAAAATTTCTATTTTTAATAGGAGGATTATTATCCTCTGTAGTAATTAATGCCCAAGTTATAAGTTATAGTGATGCAGCCATCCTGTTTTCTGGAGAAGATAATAATGGTACCGCAAGATTTAATGCCATGAGTGGAGCTTTTGGCGCATTGGGTGGAGATATTTCCGCAGGAGATGTAAACCCTGCAGGTTTAGCAGTATTTAATAATTCTCAAACCAGTATATCTTTTGGTCTTAGAGATACGGATATTCTAAGTTCTTTTTATGGTACAAACACCACTAATAATGATGATTATTTTAATTTAACTCAGGCTGGTGGAGTAATGATTTTTAATAACCGTGGAAATTCTAATTGGTCAAAAATTGCATTAGGTTTTAATTATACATTGGCTAAAGATTTTGAAAACAATTTTATTATAGAAGGGAATAGTGGTGAATCAGATTTTATAGTTGGGCCCACTGGAACAAGTAACCTTAGTTATGATCCTTATCTAAATTATGATAGTGATATTGACAATGATATTTTTTACGACGATGTTGAAGGACAATTCTTTGGAAACTTTACTTCCGGCCAGAATGAAAAATTTACCTTTTCAATAGCCGGACAATACAATGAAAAAATGTTTATTGGCTTATCTGTAGTAACCCATAGTTTAGAATACTATCAGAGAACTCTCTTTGAGCACTCTAGTAATGATGGAAATGCTAATTTATTTGACGCTTCATTATTACAAGAATTATACACATTTGGTGATGGTGTAGGTTTTAATATTGGTTTTATTGCAAAGCCATCTGATGAAGTTCGTCTAGGTTTAGCATACCATACACCAATATGGTATAATTTAACTGATGAATTTGTGGAAGATCTAGAAATTAGTGTAAGTAATGATTCTGAACTTTATACAGAATTTTCCGACGTTAATCTTTTTGATTATAAATTGAATACACCGAGTAAATTAACCGGAAGTTTTGCTTATATCTTAGGAAAAGAAGGGCTCATAAGTTTTGACTATACTTACAAGAATTTTACGAATACAACGTTAAAACCTACCAGTGAATTTGTTGATGAAAACGATTTGTTTGCAAATGCTTTAAAAAATACATCAACATTCAATGTAGGTGCAGAATGGCGCTTAGATAATGTAAGCTTAAGAGGCGGTTATCATTTTGAAGAGAGTCCATATGAAGATGCTATTAATTCTGACAATATAGAAGGGTATTCATTAGGTGTTGGTTTTAAATTTAGTGGTAATGTCAAACTTGATCTAGCTTATCAAAACTCAACGAATACAGATGTATATAGTTTTTTAAACAAAGATGGAGTAACACCGGCTGAACTAGATATTGATAATGATAAATTTACAGCAACAATAGTTATTGGTTTGTAAATTTAGAGTTTTTATACAACAATGAAGGCCTGAGTTTCTAACTCAGGCTTTTTTCATACATTAGAAAATGTTTTTACATCAACATCCCTATAGGCCATTTATATCCAAAAATGCAACCAAACTCATAGTTGGCACCTTACCCCCTCCCCGATTTTCTCAAGGCCATCTATTAGAGCGTGATGTTAATTTTTGCTATGGAAGTCGTGATGGACAATTATGGCCAATATTAGATCGTATTTTTGATTTAAATCTTAAATATGAAACCACTGAAATAGCGATACAACAGAGAAAAGAATTCTTGACTGAACGACAAATAGGAATCTATGATATTGTTGAAAATTGTAAGAGAGAGAAAATTGATGCTTCTGATCTGGGAATGCAACAAGTGCGGCTTCGTAATTTGATTGGTTATTTAAAGGAACACACAACAGTTGATACCTTACTTTTTACTGGAGGGAATAGTAAAAACGGGCCCGAATATTTCTTTAGGAAACACCTTAAAGAATATGATATTAAACTTCGATTAGTTTCTAATGAAATTCCTAGAATACATAATTTTCATTTGGACTCAAGAATTATAAAAACTATTTCCCTTATGGCACCTTCAGGTTCAGCTAACAGAGCAGTGGGAAGTAACTCAGAATATAAACGTTTGAAACAACAAAACCCAAAATTTAATACACTTGACTTTAGGGTTTTGCAGTATAAAAAATATTTTTAAAAATGTTACATCTCCAACGCTTTTTTTGGATTGTTATCCATCAATATTTCAACAGGATTCTCCAGCGCTTCTTTAATGGAAACCAAAAATCCAACAGATTCTTTTCCATCAATAATTCGATGATCGTATGACAGTGCAACATACATGATAGGTCTTATTTCAACCTTTCCGTTAATAGCAACAGGGCGCTCTATAATATTATGCATACCTAAAATGGCGCTTTGAGGAGGATTAAGTATAGGTGTAGATAACATAGAACCAAAGACTCCACCATTAGTAATAGTAAAAGTGCCACCCGTCATTTCATCGATAGTTATTTCACCATCTCTCGCTCTTATTGCTAACCGTTTTACCTCATTTTCCACTCCTTTAAAACTTAATTTCTGGGCATCCCTTATTACCGGAACCATTAATCCTTTAGGGCCTGAAACTGCAATTGAAATGTCCTGAAAATCATAAGAAATTTTATAATCTCCATCTATCATTGAATTTACATCAGGAAATAATTGTAAGCCTCTAACAACGGCTTTTGTAAAAAAGCTCATAAACCCAAGGCTCACTCCATGCTTTTCTTTAAAATCTTCTTTGAACTGCTTTCGTAAATCAAAGATTGGTTGCATATCAACTTCATTAAATGTAGTCAACATGGCGGTCTCATTCTTAACAGAAACCAACCTTTCAGCAACTTTTCGACGTAGCATTGATAATTTTTTACGTTCACCATCTCTAGTGCTGTTCATCAATGGTGTACCCATACTTGGCACTGCCTTTACTGCATCATCTTTGGTTATCCTTCCATCTCTTCCAGTACCTATTATAGCAGTGGCCGATATACCTTTTTCCTCCAATATTTTTTTGGCTGCAGGCGAAGCTGTTCCTGTAGCATATGTCTTCTCAACCCCGTTCGAAGATACATTTGTTTCTAAAGGCTTTTCTTCTTTCTTTTCTACTTTAACCGGCGTTGAACCTTCTGGCCTTTTGGCATCCATATCTATTAAACAAACTACGGCTCCAACCGCTACAGCATCACCTTCTTCCGCCTTGAAAGTAATAACACCGCTTTCTTCAGCGGGTAATTCCAACGTAGCTTTATCAGAATCTACTTCGGCAATAGGTTGATCTTTTTCAACGTAATCACCGTCTTCAACTAACCATGAAGCTATCTCCACTTCTGTTATAGATTCTCCCGGAGAAGGAACTTTCATTTCTAAAATCATCTTTCTAATTTTATTCTTAATTTATTCAAAAACTTGATCTATGACCCTTTTTTGTCTTCTTTTATCTCTTGTACTTGAACCTGGTGCCGGAACTGCAGCATATGGTCTTGAGGCCGCTTCTAATTTGACCAAGTCAAACCTTTGCATCATATGGCTCCAGGCTCCCATATTTTTAGGTTCTTCTTGTGCCCAAATATATTTTTCAACAGCTGGATAGCGATCTATTATTCTTTTTATTTTTTCTAAATGTAAAGGAAATAATTGCTCGATTCTAATTAATGCCACATCTTCTTTCTTCAAATTTTCTCTTTCTGCAAGTAAATCATAATAGAATTTACCAGTACAGAAAACCATTTTTTTAACCTTTTCTGGATTAATAGTGTCATCGATTACTTCCTGAAACTGTCCGTTTTCAAATTCATTTAATGATGATACTGCCTTAGGATGACGCAACAAACTTTTAGGGGTCAAAACAATTAATGGTTTTCTAAAATTCCATTTCATTTGACGTCGTAATAGATGAAAGAAGTTTGCCGGAGTGGTACAATCGGCAACAATCATGTTGTCTATGGCGCATAATTGCAAATAACGCTCCATTCGGGCTGATGAATGCTCTGCGCCCTGACTTTCGTAACCATGAGGCAGAAGTATAACAATTCCATTCTGCATTTTCCATTTGTCTTCGGCCGCAGATAAGTATTGGTCAAATATGATTTGAGCGCCATTACTAAAATCACCAAATTGCGCTTCCCAAATAGTTAATGTGTTTGGGTTTGCCATCGCATATCCATAATCGAAGCCAAGCACTCCATACTCCGATAATAAAGAATTGTAAATATTCATTTCTCCTTTATTAGCAGCGTTGGTATTTAATAAATTGATACGCTCTTCAGATATTTCATCGCGTAAAATTGCATGTCTATGACTAAAGGTTCCTCGTTCTACATCCTGACCAGAAATACGAACATCAAAACCTTCTTCAAGTAAACTTCCATAGGCTAGTGTTTCTGCCATTCCCCAATCTAACTCGTCTGTTTCAAAAACCATTTTGGCTCTACCATCCAGAATTCTTTCTGCTTTACGTAAAAATTTTACACCTTCAGGTACTGTAGAAACTATTTTAGCAATGTTCCTTAAATTCTTTTTTGGATAAGATGTTTCGACAGATTGCAACATCACATTTAATTTTTGCCGCTTAAAATCTGTCCAACGTTCTTCCATAAATTCGCGAACTACTGATGAAGTATCCTCTTTAGATTTTGCATATTCAGATTCAAGCATTTCTTTAAAATCTGAAACTATTTTCTTGGAATACGCTTCATCAATACTTTTTTCTGCTATTAATTTTTCAGCATATATTTTATACGGATTGGCATGTTTTGAAATCTCTTTATATAGTTTGGGTTGAGTAAAACGCGGTTCATCACCTTCATTATGACCATATTTACGATAACCTAATAAATCAATATAGACATCTCTTTTAAATTTCATCCTGTAATCTAAAGCCAATTCGACTGCATGAACAACTGCTTCTGCATCATCAGCATTGACGTGCAACACAGGGGATAAAGTTACTTTAGCAACATCTGTACAATAGGTGCTTGAACGGGCGTCTAAGTAATTCGTGGTAAATCCTATTTGATTATTCACTACTATATGTATTGTACCGCCAGTTTTATAGCCATTTAACTGACTCATTTGTGCGACTTCATAGGCAATTCCCTGCCCTGCAATTGCGGCATCTCCATGCACTAATATTGGAAGGATCTTTGAATCATCACCATTATAATCTTTATCTATTTTAGCTCTGGTTATGCCTTCTGCAACTGGCCCAACAGTTTCTAAATGAGAAGGATTTGGCACTAAATTCATCCTAATAGATTTCCCGTTTTGATATGTTTTATCGATTGTTAAACCTAGATGATATTTTACATCGCCATCAATATCTTCATCTTCAAAATCCTTACCTTCAAATTCACTAAAAAGTTCCCGAACCGGTTTTCTAAAAATATTAATAAGAGTGCTTAGTCTGCCTCGATGTGCCATACCCAGTACGCACTCCTCTACATCATATTCTGCAACAGCATTAAAAAGGGCAACGCTTATTGCTGGAATAAGAGATTCTCCACCTTCTAAAGAAAAACGTTTTTGACCTACATATTTGGTTTGTAAAAAGTTCTCAAAAGTTACAGCATGATTGAGTTTAGAAAGAATATATTTTTTTGCTTCAATTGAATATGTTGGATGATTATCGTTTGTATTTAAATTATTTGACCACCATTTAATAACATCAGGATTTCTAATATACATGTATTCAACACCTATTGAATCGCAATAAATATTTTCAAGATGTTGAATTATACCTGTTAAGCTCTTACTACCAATATTTAATATTTCACCAGCATCAAAAATGGTTTCTAAGTCATCATTTGAAAGTCCAAAATTCTCAATGGCTAAGGTTGGGGTATATTTTCTTCTTGCTCGAACAGGGTTTGTTTTTGTGAATAGATGCCCTCGAGAACGATACCCATTTATGAGTTCAATAACCCGAAATTCTTTATATACATGCTCAGGAACTTCAATAGATAATGGTTCCTCTCCTATAAGTGAAAAATCGGTATTGGCAAGATCATAACCCTGGAAAAAGCTTCTCCAACTTGGTTCAACTTCATCAGGGCTCACTAAATATTTATTATAGAGATCTTCTATAAAACCTGTATGTGCGGCATTTAAAAATGAAAACCTATCCATTCAATTGTTTGTTTATCCCTTTTTTAAATATTAAAAACAAAAATACACTTTTTAAAATTATATTATAATTATAACCTAGCGGTTATTCTTGAAATACAGATTATTAAAAAAAAAGGGTTTAACGCTTGTAAAAAATAGAAAAACATTTATATTTGCACACCAAATTTTTGGAATTCAAAATTCCTCCTTAGCTCAGTTGGTTAGAGCATCTGACTGTTAATCAGAGGGCCCTTGGTTCGAGTCCAAGAGGAGGAGCTTAATAAACAAAAGGCTTTAAGAGTATTTTACTTTTAAGGTCTTTTTTTATTTGCACATAATTTGCACATAAATTCGTATTAATCTTCTTTATATATTATTTGTGTTTATTTGATATTATATGCACGCA
>CAZJCZ010000035.1:0-12842 GCA_964544575.1 uncultured Flavobacteriaceae bacterium
GGAGAGGTGGCCGAGTGGCTTAAGGCGCACGCTTGGAAAGCGTGTTTATGAGGAATTATAACAAGGGTTCGAATCCCTTTCTCTCCGCGGAGTTGTTTTTTTAAATAAAAAATTTATATCTTTAACCCGTTAACTAATTTAATAAGAATCAAACAATGAAAAAAGCACTTACTATCCTTGCAATTACAGGATTATTATTTTTAGGCACAGTACAAAACAGTTATGCTTTAACAACTGCTGTTCAAACTGAACAAGCTGCTGATGATGCAGCTGAGAGTAAAACATTTCACCAAATTTTAAAACAACGTTTTATTGAAGGTACTCCTCTCTTTATGGGAATTGTATTAATTACGTTAATTTTAGGTTTGGCAATTGCTATTGAAAGAATAATTTACTTAAATATGGCAACTACCAATACTACTAAGTTGGTAAATAGCATTGACGAAGCATTATCTTCGGGTGGGGTAGAAGCAGCTAAAGAAGTTGCCAGAAACACTAAAGGACCTGTTGCTTCAATTTTTTATCAAGGATTAGATAGAATGGATGAAGGTGTTGAACAAGCTGAAAAGGCTGTTGTTAGTTATGGTGGTGTTCAAATGGGATTATTAGAGAAAAATATCTCATGGTTATCATTATTTATAGCATTAGCACCAATGCTTGGTTTCATGGGTACAGTAATAGGTATGATTAATGCCTTTGATGCTATTGCTGCCGCTGGTGATATTTCTCCAGCTGTTGTGGCTGTTGGTATTAAGGTGGCTTTATTAACAACTGTATTTGGACTTGTAGTAGCTATTATTCTACAAATATTTTATAATTACATCATATCAAAAATAGATGGTATTGTTAATAATATGGAAGATGCTTCTATATCATTAATCGATTTACTTATCAGAAATAAAAAATAATCACAATGGATAAATCTAAAATATTAACTATTGTAACTGCTGTATTAAGCGTTATTGGGATATTCCTTTTAATACGTGTTTTGATGGCAGATGAGGGTGCATCTCTAGAGGGATCTGTAGGTGCTTTTGTTAGCTACGCATATTATTTATTAATACTAACAGCAATTATTACTGTGGGGTTATCAATTTTTAATTTGATAAAACACCCAAAGGCGTTAAAGAAGGCCTTATTGGGAATAGCTGTAATGGTTGTATTGTTTTTGATAGCGTATTTTGGTAGCTCTGGTGATGCCGTAACTGATGGTTTTGGTAATGTTTTAAAAGGAGGTGAAGCAGGTAATGTATCGCACATAGTAAGTGCTTTAATTAATTTTACCGGAATTTTAGGAGTAGTTGGTATAGTAACCATTGCTTTAGGCGTTGTTAAATCATTAAAATAACTTAATTATGGCAAGAAGAGAATCACCTGAAATAAATGCAGGATCTATGGCAGATATTGCTTTCTTGCTATTGATATTCTTTTTAGTAACTACTACGATGGATATTGATACAGGTATATCACGTAAATTACCTGAAAAGCAAGACCCTAATATTAAACCGCCTATACTGAAAGAAAAGAATGTATTTGAAGTACTTGTAAATAGAAGAGATGAAATATTAGTTGAAGGAGACACCTATATGCAAATTGCTGATCTACGTGAAGCTACTGTAAAATTTATCGATAACGGAGGTGGTAAAGATGAAAATGGGGATGAATGTACATGGTGTGAAGGAAATAAAGATCCTGAATCATCAGATCATCCTAAAAAGGCTATTATTTCATTACAGAGTGATAGAGGGACATCATATGGAACTTATATATCGGTACAAAATGAGCTTGTTGCGGCTTATTCCGTACTTAGAAATAAATATGCCAATAAAAAATTTGGTCGAGATTTTGACGATCTTTCAGATGAACAAATAAAGGTAATTAAGAAAGATATTTACCCTCAGATCATTTCGGAGGCTGAACCAACTAAATAACAAGAGTATGTCTAAATTTAGAAAAAAGAAAAAAGGGATGCCGGGAATTTCAACAGCGTCGTTACCTGATATTGTGTTTATGTTGTTATTCTTTTTTATGGTTACTACCGTAATGAGAGAGACAGAATTGAAGATTAAAACGCCAAAATTACCTCAAGCAGATCAGATTCAAAAATTAGAACGAAAAAGCTTGGTAAGTTATATTTATGTAGGTAAATCTAAAGACCCTAATATTGGTGGAGATAAAATTCAGTTAAATGATAGAATTTCTAATATTAGTGATATTAAAAGTTTTATTTTTTCTGAAAGAGCCACGCATGCTGAAGATGAAATTCCATATTTAACAACATCTATTAAAGCAGATATGAAAGCAAATGTTGGTACTATTACTGATATTAAACAAGAATTGAGAGATATCAACGCACTTAAAATTAATTATTCAACTCGTAAGGGTAGTGCAATAGATAATATGAAATAATAAATTCATATCTGAATTATTAAAAAAAGGCAATCAATTTGATTGCCTTTTTTTAATTTTATAAATAGTTATTTCAAATAAGTCAAAATTATAGATTCTGATAAACTCAATTTAAATATTTATTCATTTTTCAAGCAATTTTAAAATGAAAAAATTTATGTAGGTTTGTGATATGAGTAAAATAATCTTTCTTTTTTTGGTCTTAACTTCAGTGGTTAATGCACAGAATTATGATACTATAAAAAATACAAGGTATCTAGAGGATCAAATTTATATAAGTTTGTCAGTCATAACCTTGACGAATTTATCTGATGATGTATCACAAAGTGGATTTTCAAATAGTTTTGGAGTAGGTTTTATTAAGGATATTCCAGTAAATGCCAAAGGCAATTTTGCTTTCGGAATTGGATTGGGTTATGGACGAAACACATATTTTCAAAATATTAAAATAACAGAGCTTGACAATATTACACAATATGAGATAGCAGGCGATGATGTTAAAAATAACAAGTTTTCTCTTCAGAGCATAGACCTTCCATTAGAAATAAGATTGAGAACATCGACAATAGATAAATACAAGTTTTGGAGAGTATATGGAGGCGCTAAAATAAGTTATGTTTTTGCATCTAATGCCAAATTTAAAGAGGCTGGTAATACATTCAAAATAAAGGGGTTATCAGAAATTAATAATTGGCAGTATGGCCTAACATTGGCAGTAGGGTATGGTACTTGGAATTTTAATTTTTATTACGGTTTAGAAGACCTATTTACTAATGCTAGCCTCAATGGAACCTCTCCAATAGAAATTAGAGATTTTAGAATAGGATTGATCTTTTATATACTTTAAAGAATATTCGAAAAATAAATAATAAGTTGTGATAATAATCCAATAATAAATCCAATTAATACTTCACTTATTTTATGGGCCTGTAACTTTAATCTTGAAGTGGCTATAATACCAAAAATTAAAAATAGTAAGATTAACAAGATTAATAGATTTATTTTGTATTCATAACTTATAATACTAATAAATCCAATTAACCCTGAAATTCCTAGCGTATGCAAACTCGTTTTTATTTTAATAAATAATAAAATAAATGAAATACTTAAGGCGAGTGCGCAACCGAAAAAAGAGAAGGCTAATAAATCAATGATGTCAAATTTTAATAGTCTTATACCCAAAAATAGCGTTACTGATGTGAAAAAGAATATTGGAAATTTACGTTCATTAATACTTGACAACTGATAATTCTCAATTAATTTCACTTTTTTTAAGAAGTATAATAACAATAATGGGAATATATATGTTGTAACAAAAACAATAATTAAAACCCAGTATGCAAATTTTCTAGGAATATGATTTGGTATTATAATAAAATATAAAAGTGTGCAAACAATGGGAGTCAGAACAGGATGGAATATGTAAGAAATAAATTTATAAAGCTTCATATTATAAATTTAAATTTCCTTTCGTAACCTGGCAACAGGAATGTTTAATTGTTCTCTATATTTAGCAATTGTTCTACGAGCAATTAAATAACCTTTTTCTTTAAGCAATCCAACAAGCTTATCATCGGTTAGTGGTTTTTTCTTATTTTCTTCTTCTATTACAGTCTGAAGAATTTTTTTTATTTCTTTTGTAGAAACATCCACTCCTTGCTCATTCTTCATTGATTCTGAGAAAAATTCTTTAATCAATTTAGTCCCATAAGGAGTGTCTACATATTTACTATTGGCAACCCTTGAAACAGTTGAAACATCCATATTAATTTTATCGGCAATGTCCTTTAAGATCATTGGTTTCAGTTTTCGTTCATCTCCTGTTAAAAAATATCCCTCCTGAAGATGCATAATGGCATTCATTGTTAATAATAACGTTTGTTGACGTTGTTTTATAGCATCGATGAACCATTTTGCAGCGTCTAATTTTTGTTTGATGAATTGTACAGCATCTTTTTGAGACTTTGACTTGTCTTTAGAAGCAGCATAACCTTTAAGCATATTGTTATATTCATTTGAAATATGCAATTCTGGTGCATTTCTAGAATTCAGGGTTAAGTCTAAACTTCCTTCAACGATTCTAATTGAAAAATCTGGAACAATCTGTTCAATCATTTTTGTATTACCAGAATAGGAGCCTCCAGGTTTTGGATTTAATTTTTCAATTTCGTGAATAGCACCTTTCAATTGGTCATTGGTAATATCAAACTTTTGAATAAGTTTTTTATAGTGTTTTTTAACAAAATGCTCAAATGATTTTTCAAGAATTAATATGGCTAAGTTTCTATCTGGAGTTTCAGGTTTTCTTTTTAATTGAATCAATAAACATTCTTCAAGGCTTTGAGCACCAACTCCCGCAGGATCTAGTTGTTGCACATGGTCTAGCATTCTTTTAACCTCTTCTTCGTCTGTTATAATATTTTCAGAAAAAGCCAAGTCGTCTACAATATCTTCTAAAGGTCTTCGTATATAACCGCTACTGTCAATGCTACCAACTAAAAATTCTGTAATTTGTTCTTCTTGTTCGTTGAGTCTTAAGGTATTTAACTGACTTTTTAAAAACTGATTAAAAGATGTGCCCGAGGCATATGGTATGTTTTTTTCATCATCATCACTGCTGTAATTATTACTTTGTAACTTATAACTGGGCATTTCGTCATCACTCAGGTAATCGTCAATATTGATGTCAGTTTCTATAGTTTCTGTACCAGCATCATCGTATTCATTTTGTGAATCTTCACCAAAATCATCATCATTATCTTTACCACTATCTAAAGCAGGATTTTCTTCTATTTCTTGCTTTATCTTTTCTTCAAAAGCTTGCGTAGGCAATTGAATTAATTTCATCAACTGAATTTGCTGAGGCGATAATTTTTGTAATAACTTATATTGTAAATTTTGTTTTAACATCAATTAATCTTGATTAATAAAGGTACTAAAAAGAAACTAGTAATTGGTTTCAGGGCTTTTAAGGGATGCTTAATTATTTTGAAACATTCATCCCGTGCTATTCATGATAACAACAATTAAAATTCAGCATTTTGCGGTGTTCTAGGGAAGGGTATCACATCTCTGATGTTGCTCATGCCGGTAGTAAATTGCACTAAGCGTTCAAAACCTAATCCGAACCCAGAATGTACAGCAGTGCCAAATTTTCGTAAATCTAAGTACCACCACAATTCTTTTTCGTCAATATCTAACGCTTTAATTTTTTCTTTAAGAACATCTAATCGTTCTTCGCGTTGAGATCCACCTACAATTTCACCAATTCCGGGGAATAAAATGTCCATCGCTCTTACTGTTTTACCATCCTCATTTAGGCGCATATAAAATGCTTTAATATTAGCTGGATAATCAAAAAGTATTATCGGACATTTAAAATGCTTTTCGACTAAAAAACGTTCATGTTCGCTTTGTAAATCTGCTCCCCATTCTTTAATAACATATTGAAATTTTTTCTTTTTGTTCGGTTTCGAGTTTATTAGAATTTCTATAGCTTCGGTATAACTCACTCGTTTAAAATTATTTTCAACAACAAAGTGTAATTTTTCTAATAAGGTCATTTCACTTCTTTGATGTGTTGGTTTAGCTTTTTCTTCTTGTGTGAAACGCTGATCTAGAAATGCAATATCGTCCTTACAATTATCTAATATGTATTGAATGATATTTTTTATAAAATCTTCTGCTAAATCCATGTTCGCATCTAAATCATAAAAGGCCATTTCAGGTTCAATCATCCAAAATTCTGATAAATGACGAGTGGTATTTGAATTTTCTGCTCTAAATGTTGGGCCAAAAGTATACACTTTACCTAATGCCATGGCATATGCTTCAGCTTCTAATTGACCAGAAACCGTAAGATTGGTCTCTTTCCCGAAGAAATCTTGTTTAAAGTCTATATCACCCTTTTCATTCAAAGGAGGATTTTTTGGATCAAGTGTTGAAACTCGGAACATTTCTCCAGCACCTTCAGCGTCAGAACCAGTAATAATAGGAGTATGTAAATTATAAAACCCGTTTTCAATAAAGTATTTGTGAACTGCAAATGAAAGTGCTGAACATACTCTCATAACAGCACTGAATGTATTTGTTCGTACTCTCAAGTGAGCATTCTCTCTTAAAAACTCCAGACTATGTTTTTTAGGCTGAATAGGGAATTCTTCAGGATTTGAGTCCCCTAATATTTCTATTTTATTGGCCTGAATTTCAACAGACTGCCCTTTACCAAGACTTTCAACTAAAGTACCCGTGACCGCAATAGCAGCACCCGTTGTTATACGTTTTAAAAGCGCTTCTTCGAAATTTTCAAAATCAACTACACATTGTATGGTGTTAATTGTTGAACCATCATTTACCGCAATGAAACGGTTTGCTCTAAAGGTGCGTACCCAACCTTTGATATGAACTTCTTGTAAAAACTTATTTGATTGTAGTATTTCAGCAACACTCTTTTGCATCTCTTCAAAATTTATGATTTGCAAAGATACTATTTGTAGGGCAAATTATTAAAACAAAAGTTATTGTTTTCAATAATATTGTGTGGTGTGATAATAAATCAGCAAACTAAAGTTTTCGTGAATTATTTAATAAGATTCATCAAATATTCGCCATAACCACTTTTTAATAATGGTTGAGCAATTTTTCTTAATTGTTTATCATTGATAAATCCTTTATGGTAAGCAACTTCCTCAATGCAGCCAATTTTTAATCCTTGTCTCTCTTCTATTACTTGAACAAATTGTTGTGCCTGTATTAAAGATTGAAATGTTCCAGTATCTAACCATGCTGTTCCCCGGCTCAATTCACTTACTTTCAGTTTGCCTCTTTTTAGATATTCTTTGTTTATATCTGTAATTTCATATTCACCTCTTGAGGATGGTTTTAAAGTTTTAACTATTTCAACAACTTCGTTATCATAGAAATATATTCCAGGAACGGCGTAGTTTGATTTAGGTTTTTTAGGCTTTTCTTCAATGGAGATTACTTTATTATTTTTATCAAATTCAACTACTCCATACCTTTCAGGATCTTGAACGTGATAAGCAAATACAATACCACCATCTGGATTATTGGCATCAAGCAATGCCTTATGGAACCCCGTTCCATAAAAGATATTATCACCCAAAATAAGGGCCACACTATCTTTGCCAATAAATTTTTCACCAATTACAAAGGCCTGTGCCAATCCATTAGGAACTTCTTGAACCGCATATTTAAAGTTACAACCGAGTATCTTCCCATCACCTAATAAACGTTCAAACAAAGGTAAATCGTGAGGTGTAGAAATAATTAATATATCTTTAATACCTGCCAGCATAAGTGCTGATAAAGGATAATAAATCATCGGTTTATCATAGATAGGCATCAATTGCTTGCTAATAGCTAATGTGATTGGATTTAATCTGGTTCCACTTCCTCCCGCTAATATTATTCCCTTCATTTAATTATCAACTTTATGTTCAACTTCCATAAAACCTTCCTCTTCGACTCCCTCTATTGGTAAAATTTCTATTGATGGTTCTTTAAATACTTTTTTATTTGCAATACGCTGTTCTAAAGATAATAATAATGATGGGAGCAACAATAAATTGGAAACCATGGCAAATAATAAAGTTACTGATACTAATCCTCCAAGGGCAATGGTACCTCCAAAACTGGATACAATAAAAACTAAAAAACCAAAAAATAATACTATAGATGTATAAAACATACTGACGCCTGTTTCACGTAACGCTGCATAAACGGATTTTTTTACTTTCCAATTATTTGCAAGAAGTTCTTGTCTATATTTAGCTAAGAAATGAATAGTATCATCAACAGAAATACCAAAAGCAATACTAAAAACTAATATGGTAGAAGGTTTTATTGGTACACCTATATAGCCCATTAATCCTGCAGTAACCAATAACGGCAATATGTTAGGAATCAGTGATATAATTATCATTTGATAGGACCTGAACATCCAGGCCATGAATAAAGAAATTAGGAGAATAGCTAGTGATAAAGAAATTGCTAAGTTTCTAATCAAATAATTAGTCCCTTTTAAGAAAACCAACGCCTTACCGGTCAAAGTAACCGAATAATTTTCTTTAGGAAACTCGTTATCTATTCTTGCCTGCAACCGCTCTTCAATCCGTGCCATTTTTTCAGTACCAATGTCTTTCATAAAGGTAGTGATTCGTGCATATTGACCTGTAGAATCGACAAAGTTGTTAAGCAAGTCTGAATTTGCATCAGAATTTTTAGTATAACCTAAAATGAAACTTCTTTCTTGATTTGTTGGTAATTGATAGTATTTAGGATTGCCATTATAATATGCCTGCTTAGAGTATTTAATTAAATTCAATACTGAAACGGATGGAGAAAGTTCGGGAATCTCATCAATAATTTCGTTTAACCTATCCATTCTTTTTAAGGTAGAAAGTTTCATAACACCTTTTTTACGCTTAGTGTCAACTATTATTTCCAGAGGCATTATACCCCCAAATTCATTTTCAAAGAATATAATATCTTCGAAAAAAGGTTCACCTTTAGGCATATCCTCAATTAAACTTCCTGAAACTTTAATCATATACACTCCAATAATACTTCCAATCATAAGTACAACCGTAGAAACATACACTGCAATACGTTTATGACGAACAATATTTTCCATCCAGTTTACAATACGTTCTATCCACTTTTTTTCTAGATGCTTTAAGTGTTTATCTTTTGGTTTTGGAAGAAAGCTATATATAATAGGGATAATTAATAATGACAATATAAATATTGCTAAAATATTGATTGAGGCTATGATACCAAATTCATTTAATAGTTGACTTTTCGTGAAGATAAAAGTTGCGAAACCAGAAGCAGTGGTAACATTGGTCATTAAAGTTGCGTTACCAATTTTAGAAATAACCCGTTGTAATGATTTGGCTTGATTACCATGACTCTTAACTTCATGCTGGTATTTGTTTATTAAAAAGATACAATTGGGTACACCTATTACAATAATTAATGGTGGAATTAATGCCATTAATACTGAAATTTCATATCTAAACCAACCTATGAACCCGAATGCCCAGATTACACCAATACTCACTACAACCATTGTGATAAAAGTCGCTCTGAAGGATCTAAAAAAGAAGAAGAAAATTAGTGAAGTTATGGCCAATGCTAAAATGAGAAACATTCCAATTTCATCTATAATATTTTGAGAGTTCATGGTTCGAACATAGGGCATACCAGAAACCTTAACATCAATAGCATTGTCTTTCTCAAATTTTTCAATGGTAGGGTTTAATATATTAAAAATGAAATCTTTACGCTCGATAGTATTTACTATATCTTTATTCAGATAAATTACTGTCCTTATCGTTCCCGTATTTTTATTAAATAATATATTATCGTAAAAAGGAAGATTTTCAAAGAGGTCGTTCTTTATTTTTTTAACATCGATATCGTTCTTTGGCTCTTTGTCATACAAAGGTTCAGTAATAAACCTTTCTTTTTTAATATCTTTCTTTAATTTTTGTATGTCTCCAACAGATACCGTAAAATCAACCTCTGGGAATGAGTCTAAGTTTTTTGACAAAGCATTCCAGTTATTAAATTTTTCAACTGTATAAATAGTAGAATCTTGAGTTGCTAGAATAATAAGATTACCCTCTTCACCAAAAATATCTAAAAACTTATTGTATTCTAAATTTACCTCATGATTTTTAGGTAACAAATTCGCTTCTGTATAAGAAAAACGCATATGTTGCATTTGTGTAGAAAGGAAATATGTAATTAAAGCAAGAACTACTAAAATTGGAATACGACCTTTAAGGATAAATCTAGAAACAACAGACCAAAAATTCATTAAAACATAAGGATTTTATAGCGATGGCAAAGGTAATAAATTTGTTTATGGTAATTAAATATAGAAATTAAAAATTCAAACCCATCATTTTTAGGTTTAATAATCAGAATACTCGTTAAATTTGAATATAAAAAAACCTGTGATTTATTTTCACAGGTTTTTAAGTTAATTTTTAAAGTAAATCTTCAATAGCTCTGAGAATTACCTAAATAGCAAAATTTCTTATTTTAATTTCTTTTTTACTGCTACTTCTTTATAAGCCTCAATAACATCTAATTCTTTAATGTCATTAAAGTTTTTAATTTGTATACCACAGTCATATCCTTTTGCAACTTCCTTCGCGTCGTCTTTAAAACGTTTTAGTGATGCAAATTCACCGGAAAAAATAACAACACTGTCTCTGATAATTCTTATTTTAGAATTTCTAAATAGTTTACCATCAGTCACCATACAACCGGCAATAGTACCTACTTTAGATATTTTATAGGTCTCTCTAATTTCAGCATTACCAGTAATTTCTTCCTTCATTTCAGGTGAAAGCATCCCTTCCATGGCATCTTTGATATCATTAATTACATCATATATAATGGAGTAATTTCTAATATCTATTTCTTCTTTTTCAGCTAATGAACGAGCGTTTGCAGATGGTCTTACGTTAAACCCTAAAATAATAGCATCTGAAGCTGATGCTAATAATATATCAGACTCAGTTATTGCGCCAACACCTTTATGAATAATATTTACCTGAATTTCTTCAGTTGATAATTTTTGCAATGAATCAGTCAAAGCTTCTACAGAGCCATCAACATCTCCCTTAAGAATTATGTTCAGTTCTTTAAAATCACCTAATGCTATTCTTCGTCCAATTTCGTCAAGCGTAATATGACGTTGTGTGCGCACTGATTGTTCACGTTGCAGTTGGTCACGCTTAGTAGCTATTTGTTTTGCTTCTCGCTCATCATCAAAAACTCGAAATTTATCACCAGCTTGTGGTGCACCATCTAATCCCAATATTGAAACGGGTATTGAAGGTCCAGCTTCATCTACAATATTACCGCGTTCATCATGCATGGCTTTAACTTTACCGCTATGCTTTCCGGCAAGAAGATAATCACCTACTTTCAATGTTCCTGCTTCTACTAAAATGGTAGATACATAACCCTTTCCTTTATCTAACAATGCTTCAACCACAGTTCCTATTGCATTTTTAGAAGGATTAGCTTTTAATTCTAATAATTCAGCCTCAAGCATTACTTTTTCAAGTAAATCTTCAACACCTTGACCTGTTTTAGCAGAAATATCATGTGATTGGACTTTTCCTCCCCAATCTTCTACCAACAAATTCATTTGTGCTAATTCTTCTTTAACTTTTTCAGGATTAGCATCAGGTTTATCAATTTTATTGATGGCAAAAACAATTGGAACCCCAGCAGCTTGAGCATGACTAATAGCCTCTTTAGTTTGAGGCATTATTGAATCATCCGCAGCGATAACAATAATTACTATATCTGTGACCTGAGCACCACGAGCACGCATTGCAGTAAAAGCTTCGTGACCTGGTGTATCTAAAAATGTAATTTTTTGGCCGTTTGATAATTTTACTCCGTAGGCCCCAATGTGCTGGGTTATACCTCCTGATTCGCCTCCGATAACATTAGCACTTCTAATATAGTCTAGTAAAGATGTTTTACCATGATCAACATGCCCCATTACAGTAACAATTGGAGCTCTTGGTTTCAAATCTTCAGGATTATCTTCTATTTCTTCTGTGGTTTCTTCTACTTCAGCACTTACAAACTCTACTTCAAAACCAAATTCTTCAGCAACAATGCTAAGTGTTTCAGCATCTAAACGCTGATTCATAGTTACCATCATACCCAATGACATACACGCAGATATAATTTGGGTAACCGAAACATCCATCATAGTTGCTAACTCACTTGCAGTAACAAATTCAGTTACTTTTAAAGTTTTACTCTCGGCATCTTGTTGTTCTAAATCTTTCTCGGTTTGTTGACGATGTAAATCTCTTTTTTCTCTTCTATATTTTGCTCCTTTTCCCTTTTTAGATTTACCTTGTAATTTTTCTAATGTTTCTCTAACTTGTTTTTGTACATCTGCTTCAGAAGGCTCTTCTTTTACAATTGATTTTCTACCTCTTCCCTTAGCACCACCACCGGGTTTAAAACTAGGCCTTTGTTGGGCACCGGGTCCACCAGTAGGCTTATTAATTCTTCTTCTTCTTTTTTTATTAGCACTTGTATCAACAGTTTTCTTTAGATCAGTTTTCTTTGTTTCAGGTTTACTTTCAGTTTTCTTTTTTGGTTTTTCAAACTGCTTTAGATCTATCTTTTCACCAATTTGTTTAGGCCCACTAAGTTTTTGATATTGAGTAGTAATTTTTTCTGGCTCTACAGGCTTCTCAGATTCTTGCTCTGTAATTTCTGGTATAACCTCAATTTTAGGAACTTCTTCTTTTATTACTTTCTTCTCTTCTTTCTTTTCTTCTTTCTTTTCTTCTTTCTTCTCCGGCTTCTTATCTTCCTTTATTTCCTCTTTCTTTTCAGCTTTCTTAACTTCCTTTTTT
>CAZJCZ010000035.1:12942-17087 GCA_964544575.1 uncultured Flavobacteriaceae bacterium
CTTCTTATCTTCCTTTATTTCCTCTTTCTTTTCAGCTTTCTTAACTTCCTTTTTTTCTTCTTTTTTTGGTGTTACCTTAGGCTCAACATCTATTTTACCTATAGTTTTAACACCTGCAAGCTTTTCAGATTCAGTTTTATATATTTCTTTCTTAGCTTCTTCCGCTAAACGCTTTTTCTCTAACTCTTCCTCGTGAGCAACACGAAGGGCTTCTTTTTCTTTACGCTTTTCTTCACCAACTTCTTTTGAAGCAACTTTTTTACTCCTATCAGTTTGAAATTCATCTAACAGAACATTATATACTTCATCAGATATCTTTGTTGTAGGTCTAGCTTCTATTTCTACACCTTTTTTAGATAGGTGCTCAACAGCTCTATCTAACGAAATATTTAATTCTCTTAAAACTTTATTTAGCCTTAATGTAGCCATATAATTTTATTGTTGTTTTCTTTTTTATATAGATGTCATTCAAATTCGAACCAGCAAATCTATTCCTAGATTAATCAGAAAAAATAATTTGATATCTAATCATTAAACTCCTCTTTAAGAATGCGCTTAACATCTAATATTGTCTCTTCTTCTAAATCAGTTCTTTTAACCAAATCAGTTATATCAACATCAAGAACACTTCTTGCCGTATCCAAACCAATTTTATTAAATTCTTTTATAACCCAATCTTCAATTTCATCAGAAAATTCTGTTAATTCAACATCTTCATCTTCCATCCCTTCTCGTAACACATCTATTTCATATCCAGTTAACTGACTTGCCAAACGAATATTAACTCCACCTTTACCAATAGCTTTAGAAACTTCTTCGGGACGTAAAAAGACTTCAACTCTCGGTTTTTCACCTTCAACGGCTTCTTTAATTACCATTGAAACAACTTTTGCTGGACTTAATGCTCTTGAAATAAATACGTTGTCGTTCTTTGTAAAATTGATAACATCAATATTTTCGTTTCCTAATTCACGAACTATACCATGAATACGAGATCCTTTCATACCAACACAAGCCCCAACTGGATCAATTCTATCATCATAAGAATCTACCGCCACTTTTGCTTTTTCTCCAGGAATTCTTGCAACACGTTCAATGGTAATTAAACCATCAAAAACCTCTGGAATTTCTTGTTCAAATAATTTGACCAAAAAGTCTGGAGAAGTTCTTGACATAATAATTGCAGGCTTATTACCTCGCAATTCTACCAATTTTATAATACCTCGTACGGATTCTCCTTTTCTAAAGTAGTCTGATTTAATTTGTTCACTTTTTGGCAATACAATTTCGTTCCCATCATCGTCTAATAAAATAATTGCATTATGTCTAATATGATGAACTTCCGCGCTATAAATTTCACCTTCTAGTTCTTTAAATTGTTTAAAGATATTAGTGTTATCGTGTTCATGTATTTTAGAGATCAGGTTTTGACGTAATGCCAAAATGGCTCTTCTGCCTAAATTTATAAGCTTTACCTCTTCAGACACATCTTCACCTACTTCAAAATCAGGCTCAATTTTTTGAGCTTCTGATAATGATATTTGCTCATTGGGTTCTTCTACTTCGCCGTCATTAACAACAATTCTATTTCTCCAAATTTCTAAATCCCCTTTATCTGGATTTATAATAATATCGAAATTATCATCAGAACCATATTTTCTTTTCAATGCTGCCCTAAATACATCTTCAAGTATCGCCATTAGCGTTACTCTATCAATACTTTTATCATCTTTAAATTCAGAAAAAGACTCTATTAATGCGATGTTTTCCATTCTAACTCAATTAAATATTTATTTTCACTTTTGCTTGTTTTATATTATCAAATGGGAAAGCAGCCTTTTTAGTTACTGTAACTTTGCCTTTACCAATTGGTTTTGGTTCTCTGGTTTTCCATTCAATAACCACTTCATTTTCATCAACATTAGTTAGTTGACCTTCAAATTTTTCTAATTCGGTTGTAATTTTCAAGGTCCTACCAATATTTTTTTTATACTGCCTTTTATTTACTAAAGGTTCAGTTATTCCTGGTGAAGTCACTTCTAAAGAAAAATCAATGATATCTCTATCTAAATTATGTTCAATATGTCTACTAATCCTAATGCATTCTTTTAATGGAACCCCATCATCCCCATCAACAATAACGGTGATTTTATTATCTGATGAAATTATTAAATCAATTAGAAATAATTGTTGATTTTCAAGAATAGCTTCATCAACTAATTTAATTATATTTTTTCGCTCCATTATTTGTATAAAAAGAGGGGGCTTCCCGCCCCCTCCATTTCTTAAACACCTTTATTTTGCGGTGCAAATATATAAACTATATTTCACAATGACAAGAATCGCAGTTTTTTATCGTTATAAATTAGTATCTTTATAATATTAGAATTATTAAAACCTGAAACATGAAAAAAATACTTGTACCAATTGATTTTTCTAAAGAAGCAAAATATGCTTGCGAAGTAGCAGCGCAAATAGCAAAAAAAATCAAATGTGAAATAATATTATTGCATATGTTAGATATTCCAGGGATATCTATTGACCCAATTGATTCTAACAACAAACGAGGGGGTGCCCAAGCAATATTTTTTATGAAAACTATTCATAAAAAGTTTCAAAAATATAAAGCATTACCATTTTTTGAAGGTATTAAAATAACTGAATCTGTTAAATTTCATAAGGCATTTGATGGTGTTATTGAAGAAAGTAAAAAAAACAATGTTGATTTAATTGTGATGGGCTCGCAAGGAGCTACTGGTTTAAAAGAAATGCTTGTTGGTTCAAATACTGAAAAAGTTGTAAGACATTCTGACATTCCTGTTATGGTCATCAAGAAAAAAGTGTCAAACTTTGATATTAAAAATATGATTTTTGCCTCTGATTTTAGTAAAGAAAGTAAAAAATCATTTAAAAATGTTATAAAATTTGCTGATCTTTTTAAGGCAAACGTACACTTATTATTTATTAATACTATCCATAATTTTGAATCGACTAAAGTCACAAACGATAAACTTGAAAAATTTGTTTCAGGTTTTGATAAGAAGAAAATTACTTTAAATATTTATAACGATACTACTATTGAAGAAGGTATTTTAAATTTTGGAAAGGAAGTTGATTCAGATATAATTGCTATCAATACTCATGGTAGAAGTGGCTTATCACAATTATTTAGTGAAAGTATAAGTAAAGAATTAGCCAATCATGCATTGCGACCAATAATAACTTTTAAAATTTGAAATAAAAGGTTTTTATTATTCAATTAAAATGCTGTAATTCAAGAATAATTAGTATTATTTTTGAACGGCAAATATTATTTTGGTAATATCATTTAAATGAGCAATAAAATAACCTTAAAGCAATTAGCTACTGAACTTAATCTTTCAATTTCGACTGTTTCAAAAGCGTTAAAAGACAGTTATGAAATTAATGAAAAAACTATAGCCAGAGTACAATCGCTTGCAAAAAAATACAATTATAGGCCTAATAGAATGGCCTTAAGTCTTAAAAATAATGAGACTAAAACCATTGGAGTAATTATCCCAAACATTTTAAATTATTTCTTCTCTAAAGTCTTGTTGGGTATTGAAGAAGAAGCTAATAGCAAGGGCTATCAAATAATCATATGTCTCTCAAATAACCATTATCAAAAAGAAGCTGATAGTTTGCAACTTTTAAGTGATGGAAGTGTGGACGGATTCATTCTTTCTATAGCGAGGGAAACTCAAGTTAACCAATACAATGATCATTTTAAAAAAATTATAAATGAGGGCTATCCCATTGTCATGTTTGATAGAGTTTCTGAAAAAATTGAATGTGATAAAGTAGTAATTGATGATTTTGATGCTGCTTATAATGCTACTAAATTTTTACTAAACCAAGGGCGAAAAAAAATAGCTTTAATTAGTACTTTGAATGACTTAAATATTGGCAAATTTAGGATTAACGGATATAAAAAAGCACTGAAAGATAACTTCGCTTATAAGAATAATGAATTAGTGGTTAAAATTAATAATAAAACAGAATACGATTCTGTTATAACCAAGTTATTTAAAAACCATAGCGATATTGATGGCATTTTTGCAACGGATAACGTCTCGGCTATTACCGCTTTAAAAATAGCTAATGCCGAAGGGATTAAAATTCCT
>CAZJCZ010000036.1:0-3785 GCA_964544575.1 uncultured Flavobacteriaceae bacterium
GGAATTTTCATCCGGCTAGTTTTTTGCACATTTAGAAAATTTACGAATATACCTTGAGCAGTTTCTGGTCGTAAATATAGGTCCATAGCACTTTCGGCAGACGCGCCTAGTTTAGTACCAAACATTAAATTGAACTGTTTAACATCTGTCCAGTTTTTACTTCCTGTTTCCGGATCAGCAATTTCCAATTCCTCTATGAGTGCTTTCACATCTTTAAGATCTTCATTCTCCATAGATTTTGCCATGCGAGATAAAACCGCCTCTTTTTTTTGTAAATACCCAACAACCCTTGGATTGGTAGTTTTAAATTGCTCTTCATCAAACGTGTCACCAAATCGTTTAGCCGCTTTGTTTATTTCTTTTTGAGCTTTTTGTAAGAGTTTTTCGGCATAATCTTCAATTAATACATCTGCCCTGTAACGTTTCTTAGAATCTTTGTTGTCAATTAATGGGTCGTTAAAAGCATCAACATGACCAGAAGCTTTCCAGGTAGTAGGATGCATAAATATCGCAGTGTCTAGGCCTACAATATTTTCATGCATTTGAACCATTGCTTTCCACCAATATAGGCGAATATTATTTTTAAGTTCAACCCCGTTTTGTGCATAATCATATACTGCACTTAGACCGTCATATATTTCGCTCGAAGGGAATACATAACCGTATTCTTTTGCATGAGAAATTACCTTCTTAAATTTATCATCTTGATTTGCCATGCTGCAAAAATAGACAAATTAGCAGGATCCAAAAACAAAAAAAGGTGTAAATACATATTTGCATTTACACCTTTTAAAATGGTTAATTTTTGTTTATTATTATAAACCTAAGAACGAATCTTTAAGTTCTAATTTTGATACACCAACTAGTTTACCTTCAACATAAACTTTAACTGAGTAGTTACCTTTTACAAATTTTTGAGTTATGTTTTCAACAAACATTACAACATCTAAATCTGCATTATTATAAGTAGCCACTGTTTGATCTGTATATGGAACTTCGTCACCGTTTTTAAGCGTGAAAGTACCTTTTTCACTAATTACAGTACCACTTGGGTTTTGAATTACAATATATGCTTCTTTATCACCAGGTGTTGCTATTTCATTTTGCTCTAATCTAAAATTAACACGAATTGCCTGCGTTTTTTGTGCAGTCTTCGTTATTTCATATTTTCCATTAGATTTTAGTTTCATAGCAGTAGCACTAACCGTACTAACATTTAAAGCGCCACCAATTTCAACTTTTTTAGATAGATCTAGGTTTTGAGCGATCAATGTATCATTAAAACTTGTTTGAGCAACAAGTTCTCCTGTTATACTGTCTTTCTCTACCACTAACAAATTGTTAGCAATTGTTAAAGAGTCGTTCATAAAGAATAGACGTTCATTAGATTCCTCTAATCCTTTAACCTTTTTTCTATAACGTCTAACTAAAGACCAGTTTGTGTTTTTTAAATTTTTAACTGAGTCTTTAAAAGCTACAATTTTATCTCTTTCAGAAGTCAATTCACCTGACAAAGAGCTATTTTTAGCAATAGCAACGTCATATTTTTCTTCCATTGAGGTAAGATTGCCTAAAATCTGCTCTTTTTCTTGTTTTAGAAATTCTTCAGAAGCTTTAAATTTCGAATTTTGGCGAAAAGTGTAAACACTTAAGGCTACTAGCAATACTATTAATACACCAGTAATAATTTTTTTGTTTGAAGATGATTTTTGTTCTTCCATAGTTAAAGTTTTTGTTTAGAGTTTATATATACTATCAGACTAACGTAAAATTAGAACTTTATTGCATACACAAACCATAATAGTGGGTATTTGTTAATAAAATGTGAAAAATTTTAATATTTTTTTAAAATATTACTCATAATGCAAAAAATGTTAAGTTTCAATGTTCTGTCACTAAACTCTTAAAACCTTCGAAATTAAAAATAGAATCTAAAGGAATTCTTAAGTTTTAATAAATGGCAAATTTTATTTATGTTATATTAATAATATACATATTTTTAGATTTTATTTTTTTACTAATTTTTATTGATGTATTTACTTAGGGATCTTTTTTATCTATTTTACCCGAAAACATGTGTTTGTTGTGATGAGCAATTAGTGAAAAATGAAATTGAAATTTGTTTAAAATGTAGATTTGAATTGCCTTTAACGAATTTCACGAATGAAATAAATAATAAAATTGAACAAACCTTTTATGGCAGATTTAAGCTAGAATTTGCCACAGCATTAATATACTATAGAACAAAAGGAATATCACAGAAATTAATTTATCAATTAAAGTATAAAGACAAGCAAAATGTTGGTAAATTGTTGGGAAAATGGCTTGGTGATGAATTATTAAATTGCACTAGACTTCAATCTGTTGATTATATTGTACCCGTGCCATTGCATCCAAAAAAGTTTAAATCAAGAGGTTATAATCAGTTGACAACTTTTGGTTCAAGCATTTCAGAAATTTTGGAAGTGCCTTATATTGACAACGTATTAATAAAGAAATCTGTAAATGAAACACAAACTTTAATGCATAGATTTGAGCGCTGGAAAAATGTTAATGAAATTTTTTATCTGAATGATGCAGATCTTTTTAAGCATAAACATGTTTTACTCATTGATGATGTAATTACTACAGGAGCCACCTTAGAAGCATGTGCTATAAAATTATTAGAGACCAAAAGCATTAAAATAAGCATAGCCACCATGGCTTATACAGAATAAAATATGAATATGTTAGTTAGTATTTCCATTAAAAATAATCGTTAATTTGCAGCAAATTTTAAATATGAAAAAGCAATTTTCTTTAATGGTCGTCCTAGTTTTTTTGATGGTCGTATTAATGGATTGTGCTCGAAGAGGAAGACCAGAAGGTGGACCAAAAGATGAGGATGCCCCAATATTGGTTAATGCAAAACCATTACAGTTTACAACCAATTTTAATTCAAGGGAGATTAAAATATATTTTGATGAGTATATTAAATTAAAAGATTTACAAAAACAACTTATAATATCACCTCCATTAAAATACCAACCAATAATTAAGCCTTTAGGCACACCTAGCAAATATATTTCAATTAAAATTTTAGACACTTTAAAGGAAAATACAACCTATACAATAAACTTTGGTCAAAGTGTTGTTGATAATACCGAAGAGAATGTCTTGAATAATTTTAAATATGTATTCTCAACTGGCGATATTATAGATTCTCTATATGTTTCAGGTGTTATTAAAGATTCTTTTGAAAAGGAGGCTGATAAGAATGTAACAATAATGTTGTACGAAGTAAATGAAGCATTTACAGATTCAACCATTTATAAGGAAAAACCATTATATGTTGCTAGTACATTAGATACAACCGCATGGGAAATTACCAATATAAAATCGGGTAAATATATGTTGTTGGCGTTAAGTGATAAATCTAAAAATTATAAATTCAACCCAAAAGAGGATAAGATTGGTTTTTTAAGCGAGTATCTTGATATTCCCACCGATAGTTCATACATAATTAATCTATTCAGAGAGATATTACCATTTAAACTTACACGTCCATCAGAGGCCAGTAAAGGCCATATTTTTTTCGGATATGAGGGTGAACCCGATAGTTTGAAAATAGAATCGTTGAATGAAACTGAAAAATTTATAAGTTATACAAATTTTGAAAAAGATAAAGATTCAGTGAACTATTGGTATATTAATAATAGTAAGGATTCCATTGAATTCAAGGTGTTAAACAACAATTTAGCAGACACTGTTATCGTAAAATTAAGAAGTAAAATAATTGATTCATT
>CAZJCZ010000036.1:3885-17055 GCA_964544575.1 uncultured Flavobacteriaceae bacterium
ACAATTTAGCAGACACTGTTATCGTAAAATTAAGAAGTAAAATAATTGATTCATTACAATTAAATAGTTCGATAAGAGGTACGCTGCATTTAAGAGATGAATTTAAGTTATTAAGTAACCTTCCAATACTGAGTATTGATGATACAAAAATTAATTTCATAGATAAAGATAGTGCTCAAATAGTCCATAATTTTAGTATATCAAAAAGTAAAATGGAAATGGTTTTGTCATTCCCTAAGGCGTTCAATAAGCGCTACTCAATTGAGTTATTACCAAATGCAATAACCGATTTTTTCGGTAATGTAAATGATTCATTAAAATTTGCTATGAACACATTAAAACCAGCCGATTATGGAAATCTATTTCTTACTCTCCAAAATGTCGAAAGATATCCCGTTATAGTACAATTAATAACAGAAAAAGGTGAGTTAGTTGAGGAAGTTTATGCAGATAAAGAGCAGAATTACAACTTCCTAAATTTAGTGCCTGCCAAATATTTAGTTAGAGTTATTTATGATGATAGTAAAAATAAAAAATGGGATACAGGCAATTTTTTGTTAAAAACCCAGCCCGAAGAGGTTGTTTATTTAGAAACTATTTTAGATGTTAGAGCTAATTGGGAGATGACGGAAACATTTATATTGAAATAAATTAAACTTTGTATTTTACTTCTGTCATGAGGCAATATATGATACCCTAAACCTTTCGTTTATTAAAACCTAAGTATTATCTTTGTAATTTAGAATGAATATAAAAAAGGTATGCAATTCACCAAAAAAATTAATATGACCTATTAAAACATTAGGCATAATTATTTTTTATCAAAGATACCATATAACCTTTGAACAATAAAAATGAATGTATGAAATTAGATAAACAAGATATTTATGACGCTTTAGATACTATTACGGCACCTGGCGAAGGTAAAACTTTAGTAGAAAGCAACGCAATTAAAAATGTAGTCACATTTGGTAAAGAAGTTATTGTTGATGTAACTATTTCTAATCCAACTTTACAAGCTAAAAAGAAGGTTGAGGTTGAAATTATGAAAGCAATTCATGACCACGTTTATCAAAAAGCTGATGTTAAAGTGAATGTTAAAGTTGAAGCTACAGAAAAAGCTCCCACAAATAAAATTCAAGGAACTAAAATAGATGGTGTACAAAATATTATCGCCATTGCTTCTGGTAAAGGCGGAGTAGGTAAATCTACCATTACTGCTAATTTGGCTATAACCTTATCAAAAATGGGCTTTAAAGTGGGAATTTTAGATGCAGATGTTTATGGACCTTCGATGCCTATTATGTTTGATGTAGCCGATGAAAAACCTTTAGCAGTAAATATTGACGGGCGTTCTAAAATGAAACCCATTGAGAGCTATGGAATAAAAATACTTTCATTAGGGTTTTTCACACAACCAAATCAAGCGGTTATTTGGCGAGGTGCAATGGCATCTAAGGCATTAAATCAATTGATTTTTGATTCTGATTGGGGCGAATTAGATTTTATGTTAATTGATCTGCCACCGGGAACAGGCGATATTCATTTATCAATTGTACAAGCTATACCTCTTACAGGAGCTGTAATTGTTAGCACGCCACAAAAAATTGCTTTGGCTGATGCAAAAAAAGGTGTTGCTATGTTTCAACAAGAAAATATCAATGTGCCTGTGTTAGGTATAATTGAGAATATGAGTTATTTTACACCTGCCGAATTACCGGATAATAAATACTATATCTTTGGCCAAGATGGTGCTAAAAACTTGGCGGCAGATATAGATACCACATTCTTAGGGGAAATTCCCTTAGTGCAAAGTATTAGAGAAGCTGGAGATGTCGGTCATCCGGTAGCTTTACAAAGTGAAACATCATTAGAAGAAGCTTTTATTGAAATTACTAAAAAAATGGTGTCACAACTAGTCAAACGTAATGAAGACTTACCACCAACTGAGGTAGTTAAGATAACCACCATGGCTGGTTGTAGTGCAGTGAAAAGTTAGAGGGCATGAATAGACAAGAATTAAAAATTAACATAGAAAAAGCTTTAACTGAGATAAGACCTTTTTTACAGGCAGATGGTGGTGATATCTCTTTGATATCTGTTGAAAAAGATATTGTTAAAGTTAAACTACTAGGTGCTTGTAATGGGTGTACGGTGAATCAAATGACACTTAAAAACGGTGTTGAAGCTACTATTAAAAAATATGCTCCTCAAATTAGAGAAGTAGTGGACGTTAGTTAAAAGTTCTTTTTAACTGATATTTTCCTTCCGTCTCATTATTCAGAGCATAATTCATGTGTTTATTATTGTTGTTATTTTTTGAGTATATTTGTTAAGCATGAAATGTTGAGATCTTTATGAATATATTATTTAAAGAATTGAAATTACTTCTCAAATTCTTACTTAAGAGGAATCCTGAGTAGCTATTAACTTTCGGATTCATATACTTTTTTACATTAATTAAAACATTTTATAATGCCTAGATATCATAAATTAGGTAAAATACCGCCTAAAAGACATACTGTTTTTAAAAGCCCCGAGGGCAATTTTTTATATGAAGAACTTTTCGGCACTATTGGTTTTGATGGGATGTCTTCCTTATTATATCATACACATAGACCAACTCAAGTAAAAGAAGTTTTAAAGTCGTATGATGTTTCTCCAAAAATTGCTGTTGAGAAAAACATGAAATCTTTAAGTTTAAATGGGTTTGATGTCCCTGCAATAAATGATTTTTTAGAAAGCAGAAAGATTGTGTTGGCAAATAGTGATTGTCATATAGTGCTGGCGGCTCCTAAAAATTCATTAAGAGACTACTTTTATAAAAACACAGACTCTGATGAGGTAATTTTTATCCATAAAGGAACTGGAAAATTAAGAACTTTTTTAGGAAATATTAATTTCGAATATGGAGATTATCTTGTAATACCTAGAGGAATGATTTATCAGATCGATTTTGATACTAAAGATAATCGTTTATTTATTGTTGAGTCTAAAAGTCCAGTTTATACACCAAAACGTTACCGCAATTGGTTTGGGCAACATTTAGAACATTCACCATTTTGTGAGCGTGATATGCATCCACCAAATGAGCTTGAAACTTATACTGATAAAGGTGATTTTATTGTAAAAGTAAAAAAACAAGATATGATACATGAATATGTGTATGCATATCACCCTTTTAGTGTCATTGGTTGGGATGGATATAACTATCCTTACAAATTTTCTATTCATGATTTTGAGCCTATAACCGGAAGGGTTCATTTACCACCACCAATCCATCAAACTTTTGAGACAAATGCATTTGTTATTTGTTCATTTGTTCCAAGGTTATATGATTACCATCCGCAATCTATACCGGCGCCTTATAATCATAGTAATATTGATTCTGATGAGGTTTTATACTATGTAGACGGTGATTTTATGAGTAGAAATAATATTGAAAAAGGACAAATTACACTACATCCAGCTGGAATTCCTCATGGGCCACATCCGGGAGCAATGGAACGTAGTATTGGACAAACTGAAACGGCTGAATTAGCGGTTATGGTAGATACTTTTAAACCTTTAATGGTTACAGAAGAAGCAATAAAGATTGATACAGGCGATTACTATCAATCTTGGTTAGAAGAGTAGATCATGTCATTCTTGCGAAGGCAGGAATTCACTTTTGATCTATTTAGTTTCAATTAATAATATTCCGGCCTTTGCAGGAAAAACAAAATGTTAGAAAATGAGTAAAGATATAAAATCAGTAAACTACGGATTAGAAAAAATATTTGAAGGAGCGCAAGATTTTCTGCCACTTTTAGGAACAGACTACGTTGAATTTTATGTAGGAAATGCCAAACAAGCAGCGCATTTTTACAAAACTGCTTTTGGATTTCAGTCGTATGCATATAAAGGCTTAGAGACCGGATCAAAAGACACCGTAAGTTATGTGTTAAAACAGGATAAAATCCGCTTAGTCTTAACGTCGCCATTACATAGCAAATCACCAATTAATGATCATATTGTGAAGCATGGTGATGGTGTAAAAGTTGTGGCACTTTGGGTAGATGATGCCAGAAGTGCATTCCAGGAAACCACACAAAGAGGGGCAAAGCCTTATATGGAACCTGTGTTAGAAAAGGACGATGATGGTGAAGTTGTGAGATCTGGAATATATACATATGGTGACACCGTCCACATATTTGTAGAACGTAAAAATTATAAGGGCACATTTTTACCTGGTTTCAGAGAATGGAAATCAGATTATAATCCAACTTCTGTTGGCTTAAAATTTATTGACCATATGGTTGGTAATGTTGGTTGGGGAGAAATGAATACTTGGGTGAAATGGTATGAAGAGGTGATGGGATTTGAAAATTTCCTATCTTTTGATGATAAGCAAATACATACTGAATATTCTGCTTTAATGAGTAAAGTAATGAGTAATGGAAATGGTAGGGTAAAGTTTCCGATCAACGAACCTGCTAAAGGTAAAAAAAGATCTCAAATAGAAGAATATTTAGATTTTTATGAAGGCCCGGGAGTTCAGCATTTGGCGGTTTCCACGGATGATATTATTCATACAGTTGCTCAATTAAAAGCGAGAGGCATTGAATTTTTACCACCACCACCTCAATCGTATTACGATGATATTCCAAGACGTTTAGGAGTACATATGGAAATAATGAAAGAAGATATTAAAGAACTTCAAAAATTATCCATCATGGTTGATGCAGATGAAGAGGGTTATTTATTGCAAATATTTACAAAGCCTGTTGAAGATAGGCCGACCTTATTTTTTGAAATTATTCAGCGTATGGGTGCTAAAGGTTTTGGGGCAGGTAACTTTAAAGCTTTATTTGAATCTATTGAACGCGAGCAAGCCAATAGAGGAACACTCTAGTCTTTCCACATAAAAAAGCCTCAATTTAAATTGAGGCTTTTTTATTATTTCATAATTCTTTTTATCAATTGCTTCTTGGCATTTTCATCATCGCCATACAGCCATTGTATTACATTATCTTCCCAAATACCATCATATTCTTCCTGGGTAATAATATTTCGCTCTTTTGCCAAGTCTAAAATTTTTCCAGGATAAGAAGATTGTTCTTTACTTTCCATTTCACCCAATGGATACGGATCATCTAATCCCATAACCACTTGCTTAGCCCCTTGATTTTCGACTAACAATTTCAAAGAGCCAGTATCATGTACCAGAGTATCGAAGAAAATATTTTTGTGCCCTACAGCTTTTCTAGGATGTACTTTGTCTTCAAACAGGTCTGGTCTCCCGTCAAAACCTTGTATTCGACGTCCCAGATTAATTTGAGCTAATTGTCCACCATGGGCAAAACAAACTCTCATATTTGGAAATTTTTCCTGGTATCCATTCAGTGTAAAAAAATGATAAGCATCAGCACATTGTGCTAACATCCATATTAAATGGAATCGCCAGGAAGTATTTTCTAGTTTAATAAATTTTTCACCATCATACGGATGTACTTCAACGGCCAGATTATATTTACTGGCTAATTCAAAGATAGGTTCATTTTCTTCATCAAAAATACTTCGCCAAGTACCGATAGTATCCATATAATGAGTTGGCAAACACAACAATTGCATTCCTAATTCTTCCACACATCTTTCAATCTCCCAGCATGCACCTCTTACAAAACCAGGATGTACAACGAAACCACAGGTAAATTTACTTGGATGTTCATCTTGAATTTTGGCATTAAAATCATTTTGAAAACGCAAAGCCTGTTTCATTTCTTCTACTCTCAAACCGTTGCCATAGAGTTGTGAAAGATTTAAAACGACGGCATGGTCAATTTTAAATTGATCCATCCATTCTAATTTTTCATCAAGAAAGAAACTAGAATGTGTTACAGGCCGACTCCAATCTTTTTGAAGCATGAATTTTCGGTCTTTATCAACCCAAAAGATACCTTTATCCTTCATAAATTGAGGAATCTCCTCAGGGTACGGCAATAAATGTGAGTGACCGTTTATGCGTAATTTACGTCTTTCCATATGTTGTCATTCCTGCGAAGGCAGGAATCTTTTTATTTTTAATTTAGCTTTAATTTATGAGATTCCTGCCTTCGCAGGAATGACAAGTTTAATTTCTAATTTTGGCAGGTGGCACCATTACATCACCACAGTTTGCACAAGTACATTTTTCTTTATCGCTATAATAATTATCAAAAATTACCGGCATGTCTGTTTCTATATTATTCAATGCAAATTCTTCTCTATATAATGGCGCACCACATCTTTCACAATACCACTCTAAGGCATCCATCATATTTTCAGAACGCGGATATTCAATAACTAAACCAACAGTATTTGCCCCCCTTTGCGGAGAATGAGGAACTTTGGGGGGTAACATATAAATATCACCTTCGTTAATATGGATATCTTTGGGTTCTCCACTATCCATTATTTTCAGAATCATATTACCCTCCAACTGATAGAAAAATTCCGGAGTTTCGTTATAATGATAATCCTTTCTACTATTTGGACCACCCACTACCATTACTATAAAATCACCATCATCCCAAACACATTTATTACCAACAGGAGGTTTTAATAAATGCCGATTTTCTTCAATCCAGTTTTTAAAATTTAAAGGGTTAACTAGTTTACTCATTTTTTTCTTATTAAGTGATTCGATATAAAATTACAAACTTTTTGTCCTTCCACCATCAACGGGCAGATTAATTCCAGTAATGTAACTTGCTGCTTCACTCGCTAAAAAGGCAACAGCGTTAGCTATTTCTCCTGGCTGAGCAAATCTTTTAGCAGGAATGCCATTTTTCATAACCTTCGTTATTTCGTCAACAGATAGACCTGTTTTTATTGCTTTATTGTTGATTATTTCAGAAAGTCTTTCAGTAGAAGTTGCGCCCGGCAACACGTTGTTCACAGTAATTCCATATTGCGCCAATTCAGATGCTAATGTTTTACTCCAATTCGCCACTGCTCCTCTTATTGTATTCGATACGCCTAGTCCGTCTAAGGGCTGTTTTACCGAAGTTGAAATCACATTGATAATTCTTCCAAAGTCCGATTCCTTCATTCCCGGAACTACCATTTGTGCTAATACATGATTACATTTTAGATGCTGTGTGAAAGCTGTTTCAAATTCATCGATACTTGCTGAAAAAATAGGTCCGGCACCTGGACCACCTGTATTATTGACTAATATATGAAAAGTACCTATGGTTTTTAAACCTTTTAAAACTTTTTCACCAAGCGAGACCGGGTCCTGAAAATCTGCAACAATATAATTGTGATTTTGATATGTATTCGGTAATTCAGCAAGTACCAATTTCAATTTTTCTTCATTTCTTGCTATTAGGGTAACATTGGCACCTAATTCCGCCAATGCTATTGCTGAGGCCTTACCGATACCTTGAGTACTACCGCATACCAAGGCGTTTTTTTTCTTTAAATTTAAATTCATATTTTTTTCTATCATTTCTGCGAAGGCAGAGATCTTAATAATTTAACTTTTAATTAAAATAAGATACTGAAACGAATTCAGTATGACGATAAATCGTCAATATTTTATACAAACATTCTTTGCTTCTGTGAAAAACCGTAAAGCCTCAAACCCACCTTCACGACCAACGCCAGATGCTTTTATACCTCCAAACGGTGTTCTTAAATCACGTAGCATCCAAGTATTAACCCAAACAATTCCTGTTTGCAATTTACTACTTATTCGCATGGTACGTCTAAGATTGTTTGTCCAAAGCGTAGCCGATAAACCGTACTTTACACTGTTAGCCATTCGTAAAACTTCGGCTTCCGTCTTGAACGGCATAATGGTAACTACAGGTCCAAATATTTCTTCTTGATTTATACTACATTCATCTGAATTAACTTCAATCACGGTTGGTTCGAGATAATACCCATTTTCATAACCATCAACAGTAACTTTATTACCCCCACATAATATAACACCGTTTTCTTTTTTCGCAATCTCAATATATTGCATCACTTTTTTAAGATGCTGCTTTGAAACTAAGGCTCCAATATTTGTATCCCGGTCAGCAGGATGCCCAACTTTTAGTTGCTTAACTTTTACCACAAAATCAGATTTAAATTTATCATAAATTGATTGTTCTACAAAGATCCTACTACCACATAAACAGATCTGTCCTTGATTTGAAAAAGAAGAACGAACCGTTGTTTCTAACATATCATCATAATCACAATCTGCAAAAATAATATTTGGATTTTTTCCTCCCAATTCCAATGATAATTTTTTAAACATGGGAGCAGCAATTTTGGCTATATGTGCTCCTGTTGCCGTACCGCCAGTAAAAGAAATAGCTTTAATTTCTGGATGTTCAACAATCGCCTGTCCTGTTGTTGTTCCAAGACCATGCACAATATTTAATACACCTTTTGGTAAGCCTGCTTCATTACAAATTTCTCCTAAAAGATAGGCAGTCATAGGTGTTATTTCACTTGGTTTTGCAATTACACAATTTCCGGCTGCTATAGCAGGGGCAATCTTCCAGGTAAAGAGATAGAGTGGGAGATTCCATGGTGAGATACAACCCACAATTCCAATGGGTTGTCTTAAGGTGTAATTTATGGCATCTTGACCCACACTTTCATGACTTTCGCTTGCAAATTGAGTAATAGCATTTCCGAAGAATCGAAAATTACTGGCTGCCCTAGGGATATCTACAGATTTAGCCAATGATACTGGTTTGCCATTGTCTATACTTTCAGCTTCAGCAAAACGTTGCAAGTTGTATTCCAGTAATTCAGAAATCTTTATGATTATCCTACTTCTTTCATCAAGAGTTGTTTGAGCCCATTCTGGAAACGCTTTTTTAGCTGCATTGTAGGCAACTTCTACATCTTCTTTCGAAGAATTTGGGATTTGTCCATAAACTTCACCATTAGTAGGGCAATAGTTATCCATCCAATTATTTGAAATTGGATTAACATATTTACCGTTTATGAAGTTTTGAATCTTAGTCATTTTTACTTTTTATAAGCCATCACTTTAATTTCTACTACTAGATCAGGGTGTGGTAATTGATGAACCGCTACTGTTGTTCGTGTTGGACCTGTTGCCGCATTAAAAAATTCGGCATAGGCTTTATTATAGCCGGCAAAATCATTCATATTCACTAAAAAAGAAGTCACATCAACCACATCCTTTAAGCTAGCACCTTCCTTGGCTAAATTCTTTTCAATATTCCTTAAAACCTCACGTGTTTGCACTTCAATATTCAAATGTTTGGTTCCCATTTCGTCAATAATATCAACACCAGCAATGGTGTTGTCAGGTCGCCTGGAACTTGTTCCTGATACAAAAATAAAATCACCAACACGTTTGGTGTGTGGATATGCTCCTCTAGGTGTTACTTTATCACTCATAATTTATGTTTAATGATGCATGGTTTTTGCAACGTTATCTTCTTCAAGAATCTCGTTGGTTTCTTGCTTTACTTTTAATAAAATTTCTTTTAAATCTGCATTCAAGTCAATTTCATTATCCGCTATCATATTTAAAATCGCTTTATCTTGAGCTCGTCCTTTCGTCATAGCCTCGTGGTAGCCAATATTTTCATTAAAGGTAACTAACGAATATTTTGACGAATATTCATCAGGAAAATTTTCTTCTAAAGCCATTTCCAATTTACGTTTTTCTTGGAATATAGGATTTGCAACATGGTCACGCATTTCGAAGAAGTTATCAATCGCTAAATCTGCAATGGCGTCTGTGTCTTTTTTGCGTGATTTTTCGTAAGCTTTCAAAGTTGATTCCCAATCTCCCTTATGATTGTCAAGAAATTTATCAAATTCAACTACATCTTCAAAGGAAGCATTCATTCCTTGACCATAAAAAGGTACGATAGCATGTGCTGCATCTCCCATTAATATGGTGTTGCCTTTGAAATGCCAAGGTGAACATTTTACAGTACCTAAAGCTGCGGTTGGGTTTTCAAAGAAATCTTCAACAAGATTTGGCATTATTTCTAAAGCATCAGGAAATTCTTTTTGGAAGAATTCAATAATTATTTCTGGATTGGTTAGATTTTTGAAATTGTATTCTCCTTCATCAAAACTTAAAAATAAGGTTACAGTAAAACTGCCATCTAAATTGGGCAAGGCTATCAGCATAAAATCACCTCGTGGCCAGATGTGCAATGCATTTTTATAGGTTTTAAATCCACCTTTATCATTTGGCAAAATACTCAATTCCTTATAACCATGAGTTAAATAATTCTGTGAGAAGCTAAAAAGAAATTTCTTTTCTAAATAATAACTTTTACGTAAGGCTGAACCAGCACCATCAGATCCAAAAATGACATCAGCTTGAGTTGTCAAATCTTCTTTCGTGTGATAATCTCTAAAGGTAGCAGTATTGTTTTCGAAGTCAACTTTTTTACATTTTTTATTGAATTCTATAGTGACATTATCTAAAGCTTCAGCTTCGTCCAATAACAAAGCAGTTAAGTCACCTCTGGAAATCGAATTGATATATTCATGACTTCTGCCACTATAGTTAGAAAGGAATGTGTTACCTTCTTTATCATGAATCATGCGCCCATTCATAGGAATACAAAGTGTTTCAACTTTATCCTGAATACCAACCATTCGTATTGCTTTGATACCACGATCTGAAAAAGCAAGGTTTATGGATCTACCAGCACTGATATCTACCTTTCGTAAATCTGCACGCATTTCAAACACCCGAACATTATATCCTCTTTGCCCTAAACGCAAGGCAAGGAGTGAGCCACACAATCCGGCTCCAATGATGAGTATATTTTCTTTTTTAGTCATTCAAAACCTCTTTTAGTTTTTCAACCATTCTATACACATCTTCAAAGGTATTGTAAAGTGGAGTAGGAGCACAACGAATCACATCTGGTTCTCTCCAATCTGTAATAATATGTACATCAGTTAGTTTTTGATGTAAACTTTTATCAGCATTTTTAACCTGAATGGATAATTGACAACCTCTTTCTTCCGGATTTGAAGGTGTAATTATTTTTATCTTATCATTATTCAATTCATTAATTAAAAACTCAAAATAGCTCGTAAGTTTTAATGATTTTTCTCTTAATGCCTCCATTCCAACTTCATTGAACATATCCAAAGACGCTTTAATCGCTGCCATTGATAAAATCGGTGGATTACTTAATTGCCAGCCTTCGGCCCCTGCCATTACATCAAAAGGTTGGCGCATATTAAACCTTGTTTCCTTATTGTGGTTCCACCAACCGGCAAATCGCTTTAAATCTTTATTGTAGGCATGTTTTTCATGAACGAACAATCCGGCTAAACTACCAGGGCCTGAGTTCAAATATTTATAAGTGCACCAAGCTGCAAAATCAACTTTTGAATCGTGAAGGTTAGGTTGAATATTTCCTACTCCATGAGCAAGATCAATACCCACCATGCAATCTTTTGCATGCCCCAATGTTGCTATTTTTTTTAAATCTAGGTATTGCCCGGTATAATAATTCACGCCTCCAATTAAAAGTAAAGCAATTTCATCACCTTGCTCATTTAATATGGTTTCTAGATCTTCAATCCGCAACAATTCTTCTCCCTCTCTGGGTTCCCATAGAATAACACCGTCTTCAGGATCATATCCATGGAACTTTAATTGTGATTCTACAGCATATCTATCAGAAGGAAAAGCATCACTTTCTATGACAATTTTAAATTTAGTTTTTGATGGTTGATAAAAGGATACCATTAATAAATGCAAGTTGGTTGTTAATGTATTCATAACAACCACTTCTATTGGCTTTGCACCAACTATTTTTGCCATTGAATCTGTTAAGAATTCGTGGTAAGTAATCCAGGGATTTTTAGCCTCAATATGTCCTTCTACGCCAAGATTGGCCCAATCATCAAGTTCCTGGTTAATATAATTTTTAGTTGATTTTGGCTGCAGTCCTAAGGAATTGCCGGTAAAATACAACCAATCTTTTCCGTTTTCATCCTTCGGTATATGAAATTGTTCTCTATACTCAGATAATTCATCTAAAAGGTCTTGTTGAACGGCATATTCTAGACCTGTTTTATAAGTAGACAATTTGATTTGTAATTTATGATTTACACAAAAATAGGAATTTAAATACTTTTAAATTATTTTAAGTTGTTTAGTTATTTTTAAATATTATTTTCGGTCATTATTTTAACTAATGAAGTCTTTAAAACTACTTTTTTCAAACCCCCGTTATTTTGCGCCCGCATTGGTATTTGCAACTATTAATGTGTTGTATGGTACATGGGCCATTTATATTCCAAGAATTACATCATCATTAGATATTGACGAAGGTCAATTGGGAATTGCCATTTTTTTTATGGCCTTAGGAACCTTGACCATGTTGATGATCGCACCTAAAATCATTTCTTTGTTTGGGGTCGGTAAGGTTACGGCATTTGGAATTATTATTTTTTTATTTTCTTTTATTATCCCATTTAGTACCGGTCAATACCTATGGCTTTGTATAGGTATGTATTTTGTTGGAGCTACCTCTGGAATCACAGATATTGCCATGAATACTTTAGTAACAGAAATAGAAAAAGAAGATAAGATCCATATCATGTCTGCCAATCACGGATTTTTTAGTTTAGGAGGCTTTCTTGGTGCAGGTATTGGAGGGTTCTTTTTAACTAAAGAATTAATACCGTTGAATCATTTACTAGTAGTTATTTTTATCATGCTAATTTTGAATATTCTGTTCGTTAAAAGTTATATATCTGCATCTTCGAAAAGTGTAGAAGATCATACATTTAGATTTAAAAATTTTAAACCGCTTTTGATTCTGGCAATAATTGGGTTTTTTATTATGGCTAGCGAAGGGGCTATAGTAGACTGGAGTGCCTTGTACTTAGAAAAGGTCTCATTAGTCAACGCTTCTTTGGTAGGTCTTGGGTATGCGGTGTTTTCTGCTTTCATGGCATTTGGTCGATTTTTAGGAGATGGTATCAGTGAGAAATTGGGGTCAAAACCCTTAATTATTGGAGGATCTGTTCTGGGAGCTATTGGATTTGGCTGTGTATTGTTGGCACAACCAGTAGTTGCGATTATCGGATTTGGATTGGTAGGCTTGGGCTTATCGGTTATTGTGCCTGAGACCTTCAGATTAAGCGGTAAAACAAAAGGGATAGAATCTTCTCAAG
>CAZJCZ010000037.1:0-1301 GCA_964544575.1 uncultured Flavobacteriaceae bacterium
CCTGTGACCGTCTGCTTAGAAGGCAGATGCTCTATCCAGCTGAGCTACGCGACCAAATTCCGTTAAAGCGGTGCAAATATAAAATGGTAACAATTATAAAACAAGATAAATTGTTATAAATATGAATTTTGCTTATTCAATAAAACTCTAATGAATATTATAAAATAGGGTAGAAGCAATTAGCTGTAAAACCAATGCGTTTATTGGAAAAAATAGCTGGCGGAAATTTGGTTATATTTTATCAATTATTAAGATCTTTTTAGCTTTTGGAAATTTTTTTTGTCCCTTTTTTTTCATTATTTTTTCTATTAATTTAAAAATTTCCGTTTTGAGTTCTTTATATCTTCCTAAAAAGATAATGATCTCAATTTCAAACTTTTTATGTGTCTCTAAATAATTTTTGTTACTTGTAACGCTATTGGTTTGAATGAGATCTGATAATATTTTCTCGTGCTCTAGGATAAGCTTCGAGAGGGCATTACCTGACTTTTTCTCAACAACAATTTTATTAACTAATCCCTTAATAGGTTTGTCATAACCTGATTCTAGAAGATCGATATAATAGGAACTTAATAGTTTGTTCAAAAACTTCATTTCGTAGTTAATGAATTCAATTTCTGATAACCAATTTCTTGAGTCATGATGCAACTCTTCAATACTCTTTGATCGGCCAAACCAATCTTTAGGCATCTTCCTTTTCATTTTGTTAAGAATTAGTATGTAATGAATCTTAAAACAGGGAATAAAATTAATTACTCCCTGTTAATGAATAAATTAAACGATTTCAATAATTTTTTTTGGTAAAACCTTGGCTTCTTCTTTTTTAAGAAGGTTAAATTTTAAAATACCATCTTTATAAATAGCCTTAATTTTTTTATCGAAATTAATACTTTCAGGCAATCTCATTGATCTTTTAAATGAATTATAACTAAATTCTTTACGAAGATATCCTTCTTCTTTTTCTTCTACTTTGTCAGTTTTTTCAGCAGAAATATGAAGTCCGGTATCATCAATACTTACATCAAAATCTTTTTTTTCAAAACCTGGTACGGCTAGCTCGATTTCAATATCGTTATCATGTTCTATGACGTTCATTGCAGGCATTAAACTGTCTTTAGCAAAGAAATCGTCATTAAAAAAGTCGTCTGCATTTAAAAAGTTTGTCAATGCAGATGTGTTCCATGGGAACCGTAATGGATCATTAAATTTAATAAGTGACATAGCATTTAATTTTAGAGTTAATATTAATTTTAACTTAATTTACTTCATATCTAAATAGTATGCAATGATATATATCACTA
>CAZJCZ010000037.1:1401-4003 GCA_964544575.1 uncultured Flavobacteriaceae bacterium
GCACCTCATTTAATCGCTGTAAAAGCAAAAGATCAAAAATGGGATATTTATGAATTTTAACTTTAAAAAAAGATTGTTATGTCACTAAATTTTAACCAATTTGCGAAAGAAGCCAACGGGTTTCTAAAAGATTATACCAAAGAATTATGTCTTGATGGAGATCTTGAAAAAGCCGGCCGAATACTATCTTCAATATTACACGGATTACGTGAAATAATATCAACTGAAGAATCTCTACAACTAATTGCCCAATTCCCCATGTTTTTAAAGGCAGTATATGTAAACGGATGGTCATCACATAAAAAACAGAAAGTCAAAAACATGACTGGCTTTATTGACCTTGTCAGGGAGTTTGATGGCCCAACTTCTATTCATGATTTTAAATCTGATCAAGTAGCAGAGAGTTATATTCATTCTACTTTTATTATGCTTCGCAGATACATTTCTTTGGGTGAATTAGAAGATATCAGAACAGAATTACCTAAAGATCTTAAGCATATGGTATATGATAATATAATGTTTTAATGTCACGAAAATAAAGTTTTAAACGATAACTGAAAAAGATGTTTTTAAATAGGGAAGAGGCTGGTAAATTACTTGCTGAAAGATTATTAAAATATAGTGATCACAAGGACGCAATAATTATTGCCATTCCGAGAGGAGGAGTTCCCGTAGGCTATGCTGTTGCTAAAAAATTGCAGTTGCCGCTGGACATTGTATTATCAAAAAAAATCGGACATCCTTACAATAAAGAATATGCTATTGGTGCGGTAACTTTAAAGAATAAAATTTTAAGCGATACCGCTTATGAAGTTTCTGAAGATTACATTGAATATGAAACAGAGCACATATGGGATATTCTGAAACAACGACATAAATTATATTATGGCGATAAAATGCCCTTAACACTCAAAGACAAAATTGTAATTGTAGTTGATGATGGAGTCGCCACTGGTAATACCTTAATATCTTGTGTTCAATTAATAAATCAACAAGAACCATCACAAATAATAGTCGCTTTGCCTGTTGCACCTCGCTCTGCCGTGAAGAGAATAAAAGAATTATCTATTGTCAACGCTGTTGTTTGTTTGGGTCAGCCATTAGGTTTTCAAGCAGTAGGACAATATTATGAAGATTTTGGTCAAACTACAGATCAAGAAGTGATGCAATTACTTAAAAAGGCAAATGAGACTTATAGTTTAGATCAATCTAATTGACAATTTGACTATGATAAGTCACCATAGAGATCGATTAGGCATTTATTTTAAGTGGACAAGAAACCACATTATAAATGACGTTTCATTTCACTTTTACGCTTATTAAGTTGTTTTTCTAAATCACGTATGGTTTCAGCAGTAGCGGCCTCAAAACTTTGATCGTTGGAAGTAGCAAAAATTCTAGGCCCCGGCATACTTAGTTGAATGTCACAAATTTTCCCTTTTCCTTTAGGGTCTTTTTTTATCTTAAAAAACACATCAGCTTTTATGATCCAGTCAAATTTTTTAGCTATTATTTCTAATTTTTTTATAGCAAAAGCTTCCAAATGATCACTGGTAGCCATTTTAACGAATTGAACATTGATTTCCATTCTATAATTGATTTATCATTAACAATATAAATATAGTTATTAAGCCTTCATTTTTAAATGATATTTATCAGTGATCGTTAATTAAATAAATAAAAATCAAAATATTCTCTTAAATGGTTGTCTAAAAAAGCCGAACAAAAAACATCGCTGTATTTCGTTCGGCCTGGGGGAGAAAGCTTTCGATTATTTAAAGAACTATAGGCTTTCTACAACTTTAATAAGTTTATCTCTAACCTCAGTAGCAATATCACCTAAGGATTCGTTTTCAATTGCTTGCATTGAGGCCATAGGATCTACCGCAGACACTTCAATTTGTCCCAATTCTTTTTCCTGTACGACAACATTACAAGGTAACATTGTTCCTATTTTATCTTCTGCTTGTAAGGCTTTATAGGCAAATGGAGCATTGCACGCACCTAAAATGGTGTAGTTATAAAAATCGACCTCCAGTTTTTTTTTGAGTGTTGATTTTATATCTATTGTGGTGAGTACGCCAAAGCCCTCTTTTTGAAGTGCCGTTGTAACTCTTGCAATAGCATCTTCAAACGTTATATTTTTTAATGTTTTTGTATAATGATAATCCATTTTATAAATTTAAATTTTGAAACTGACCCCTTATTTTATATCATAAATGTACAATAAATGTGTAAAAATAGAAACAGGGAAGTGTAAAGCTTCCCTGTTTCCTTTTTGAAGAGATCAATTTTATAATTCAACTTTAAAATAGGTGTAGTTTACTTTACATCTAAAATAAACCATAACCTAACCTGATTAAATCATATTATTAAAATCTTCAGGTTGGCCGTTGCTTTTTTTGCAATGACCGATTCTTTATTCATAACAAATTCTATATTTCATAGCAATGAAATCGACAAATAGAAACAGGAAGAATAATCTCCCTGTTTCCTGAAGAGAATAAGTTTGTTCTCTATAACATTCAAATAATTTTTTATATCATCTTATCGCTAAAATCATACTAAAATTATAATCAATTTAATAACGTCTTATTACCCT
>CAZJCZ010000037.1:4103-17026 GCA_964544575.1 uncultured Flavobacteriaceae bacterium
AACATGTACAACAACTGAAAGAATTTTACATTTATATAATTGATCCAATTGATTGTGCGTACCGGGAAAATAAATAGTGCCAATCCTAACATAAAGGCGATCCATCCTATTAATGTAACTATCAATGTCCAACTATCTTCCCAAATATTGTGAATTAAAATATTTAATAGACCAATAAGAATGGCAATAAAGGAAGTGATAATAACAAATTTTTGATCTTTTAAATCTTCAAAAATTTGCTGGATCCTTTTAGGGTTCAGGCTTAATATTAAAAAAAAGATGATTAAATACCATCCCCAAAATTTGGCTAAAAAAATAGAAATATTTTCCATAATAATAGTTTTTTATTCATGTAACACTAAAAACGGCACTTCTGTATGATAACTAATTTCTTCTATGGCAGGCTTGAATAAGATTTGTTGAAAAAGATTAAGATTTTTAGCGATCATTATGATCATATTAATGTCTCTACTTTCCACAAAACATTGAACACCAGCTTCAATTTTTTTATTAGTAACCTTATGAAAACTGTGCTTTTCATCCATAAAGAAGTCATTCAAATATTCTCTATTCTCTATTTGATCAGTTGTGAGTTGTTCATCTTTTTTTGCAACATGTAATATTCTTATTGAAGAGTCATACATTTTTGCTAATTCGGCAATACTGCTTAATATTTTTGTTTGATAGAAAACATTATAATCTGTTGGGAAGGCAATTTCTTCAGGAATATTAAAGACTGCTTCTTCAGGAACTACTAAAACCGGACACTTTACTTTTGTTATTAGATCACCTGTATTAGTTCCTACAATGGCTCTTTTAACACCGTTAGCACCTTTGGTGCCCATAACTATAAAATCTACATTCTTTTCCTCAATATGAATTCTAACGGCGTCTATAAAGTAATCATAACTTGAGAGTGTTATAAAATTATGATTTACATTAGGATGTAATTTTTTAATTTTAATAAGTAATTTTTGTAACTCAATTTTTGCTTGTTTTAACAAGGTTTTTTCAATTACAGCAGTAGTCGGTATAACAGGAGATTCGCCTCCTGCATAATTTGAGATTGAAGTGACATGAAGCAAGTAAAAATTACAAGACGTATCTTTAAAAAATTCTAAGGCGTATTGTATTGCATTCCATGAATTATCTGAAAAATCTGTTGGAATTAAAATATTCTTCATTTATCTATTTAATAACAATAAAGGTCAAAAATAGATAGGTTAAATCAATTTTCAAATGATATATATCATGCTTAAAAAACGAAGAGAAGGGATGATCTTTAAATCAATAAATTTTTTTTAATTTATCAATATCAATAATTTTAATATTCCTGCCTTCAATATCAATAAGACCATCTTTTTTTAAACCGGATAGCGTTCTAATAAATGTTTCTGTTGCTATACCGGCAACACTTGCCAAATCACTTCTTGAAATTCTAATGCCATCATCAGGGTGATTTTTTATTTTCTGCGCAAATTGTAATATTGTATTGGCAGTTTTTTTTCTAACAGAGCTATAAGCCATTTGAAGTAATTGATCTTTTATTTCGTAAACACTATCAGTAAGATAATCAATTAGATCTAGGGTCACAGTTCGATTATTATGCAACAAATTTTTTAAATCCTGTTTTAAAAATCGAATAACTACCGTGTTTTCAATAGCCATAGCAGATTCCTGATATGACATATTATGCATAAATGAAGTAAACCCAAACAAATCATTATTCTTATATAACGCCGTTATTAATTCTTTACCTTGTTCATCTATTTTATACGTTTTTACCATGCCTTTTTGGATTAAATAGATAAAGTTTGAATTATCGCCTTCATGGTAAATAATTTCTCCGAGTTTAAATGAAAATTTACTAGCTTTTTCTATAAAATAATTTTTGAGATGTTCGAGTGTTTTTATTTTATTTTCGGCAGTAGTTGCTATTTTGTTTTTTAAGTTTTTCCTTAATTTTTCGCTAAGAATGGCCACTTTAGCTAAGCGGCTTTCAATCGCACTTATTAATTCTTCTTCTTCAAAAGGTTTCGTTATATAATCATCGGCTCCCATATTCATCCCTTTTCTAACATCTTCACGTTCTGTTTTAGCTGATAAATAAATGAAAGGGATATGTTTTGTTTTATTATCTTGTGATAACACGTTTAACACTCCATAGCCATCTAGTTCCGGCATTAAAATATCACAAACAATTATATCAGGAATATGCTTTTTGGCCAGATCTACACCAATTTTACCGTTGGCCGCAGTAATTACCTCATAATTAGCTAATTCTAAGAGTTCAGCGGTATTTTCTCTGACTACAGCGTCGTCTTCAATAAATAGAATTTTCTTGGTCATTCTTTTGTTATTGGTAATTTGATGATAAATGTTGAACCTTTATTTTCTTCACTTGTAAATTTAATTTTTCCTCCTATGTTCCTTAAATGTACTTTAGCAATATTTAAACCAATACCCGTCCCCGGATATGTTAATACATTTTCTGCTCTAAAATACCTTTTAAATAAATGTTTCTGATCCTTTTCAGGGATTCCAATTCCCTGATCTGTAACTTTAAAAATGATATTTTTACCTTTTCGTTTAATTTCGAAATTTATATCTGTATTTTCACTCGAATATTTTATCGCATTATGGATTAAATTGGATAATGCAAGTTCTAAAATTTTCTCATCCTGTCGTAATATATGTTCATCAATATTGTAAGGTATTTTAATTCTTTGGCCACTTTTTAAAAGCATATTTGAATTATAAATTACCTCATTAATAACTTTACTTAGGTTAAAGGTAGTAAACTTGTAATTAATTTTACCAGAGTCTAGTCGTTCAATTGATAAAAAATCGTTTAAAATATTATTCAGATAATGTACTTTATTGGTTATCGTTTTTAAATGTTTATCTCTTTTATCTTGTTGTTCACTAAGTTTATATTTTTCTAATAAAATAGTTGACGTTAAAATACCACTTAATGGAGTTTTAAACTCATGTGATACAAGAGATAAAAATTTAGTTTTAAGGTCATTGAGCTCTATTTCCTTTTTTAAGGCAACTTTAAGTTTTTTTTCTACAGCAACTCGTTTCTTAATTTCCTCTTCAAAATTTAGATTTAGGTCTTTTAATTGAATTATATTTTTATTTAATTCTGACGTCCTCTCTTTTATCTTTTTTTCAAGTTGAGAGTTCAATAGGTCTATTTCTTTTTCAGTTTCTTTCCTGACACCTATATCGATAATCAAGGCCATAATATAGGTTTTACCATTAATATTAAATGGATTTAAACCAACTTCTAATGGGAATTTTTTTTTATTTTTAGTTATACCATACAAATCATGTCCCTGTCCCATTTTTCTACGACTACTTTTTTTTATAAAATCGTTAAAATGTGAACCGTGGTTATGATGGTATTTAGAAGGGATCAAAATTTGTAAAGATTCATTGATCAATGTGTCTTTTTGATAACCAAACATTGATTCAGCGGAAGAATTGACAGCAACAATTTTTTGATTTTCATCTACCACTATTGCACCCTCTGAAACGGCCTCAAAAAGGAGATTAAAATTTTCTTGGTTTTTTTTAAACATAGATCAATCCAATGAATAGGGCAGAAAATTAACTTTTTGTAAAATTAGATAAAAAATAATTGATTGTAATCAATACATATTATAAAATGGAGTTGATATTTATCATAAATTTACCAATTCTTTATTGTTAATTTTATTGAGATTCTGAGTAATATTTGATTTTTTCAGAATATCATTTTAATGATAAATATTAGTAATCATATAAGGTTATGCTGACATTCAAGAATTTTAATATTGCTGATTGGTTTTCTTTTTATCGAATAGCTGCGGCACCGTTGCTTTTAGTTTTATTATGGCTTGAACAGCGTGACCTATTTTCTTGGTTTTTATTGGTCAGTTACAGCACAGATATGATCGATGGTTTTCTTGCCAGAAAATTAAAAATAACAAGCCCCAGAGGGTCTCAATTAGACTCAATGGGTGATCAAATAACCCTAACAATTGGACTCATTGGTTTGTTGGTATTTGAATTCGAATTCATCCAACAAAATTATATCTTGATCATCATTGCTTTTGTCCCTTATATAATTCAAATGCTAATCGCATATACAAAATATGCTAAAGCCACAGCATTTCATACCTATTTGGCCAAATTGTCTGCTTTTGCACAAGGCATATTTATTCTTTATTCTTTATTCTTTGGTCCTTTATATTGGCTGTTCTATGTTATGATAATACTGGGTTTATTAGAAACAATTGAAGAAATTATTCTAATTTTTATGTATGATGAATGGGCTTCTGATATCAAAGGAATATACTGGGCTCTAAGAGATAAACGCAGACAAAAAAAAAGAAATAGTATTCATTAGGTTCGTAATAAATTCATTTAATGCGCTCGTATTCATTCTTTACAATTGTCCTATTATGTTTAGCAATATTATTGGTGGATATATTAGCATTCTATTGGTTACTTTCAATTACACAACCTATTACACAACCTTATATAAAAAATGGAATTTATATAGCTTTTTGGATTTTCACCGTTGGACTGATCTCCTCAATTTTGATCTTAAAAAGCAGATTAGATGATATTGATTCAAGACGTAAACAGTTATTGGTAGCTTCCTTATTTGGCCTAACAGTTTCTTCTTTTATTCCAAAAATACTTTTCATTATTGTTATTTCTTTACTCTATTTTACGAACTATATTTTCTCTGAAAAAACATCACTAATTATTATACCGATTTTTGGACTTTTTTCAGGATTTCTACCATTTTTTATTATTGTCTATGCAATTTTCAGGTCACTCTACAGATTTAAAGTTCATCATATTAATGTAAAAATAAAAGATTTACCTGATAATTTAGCAGGATTAAGCATAGTGCAAATATCTGATCTTCATTTAGGGAGTTTTAATTTCCGTTATCATATTTTAGATAGGGCTGTTAAACTGATCAATCAGTTAAAACCTGATTTGATTTTCTTCACAGGAGATTTGGTTAATAATCATGCATGGGAATTAAAAGGTTGGGATTTAGTATTAAATAAATTAATAGCAAAAAAGGGAAAATATTCAGTTTTAGGGAATCATGATTATGGAGATTATAGCCAATGGGGATCAATTAAAGCTAAAAGGTCAAATCATGAATTAATTAAATATTTTTATGAAAAAATTGACTTTAAACTATTGGTAAATGAAAGCGAAATTGTTGAAATTGATGGAGAAAAATTGGCAATACTAGGTGTTGAAAATTGGGGAATGCCTCCTTTTAAACAATATGGTGATTTAAATAAAGCTATAAAGAAGGTGGTAGATATACCTTTTAAAATATTACTATCTCATGATCCTTCACATTGGAGCGAAGAAGTAGTAAAAGATACCGATATTGTGTTGACACTTTCAGGACATACGCATGGTATGCAAGCTGCCATAAATTTTAAGAACAAAAAATGGAGTCCTATTAAATTTAAATATAAACATTGGGCAGGTCTTTATAAAGATCGCGATCAATATTTGCATGTAAACAGAGGTTTAGGATGGTTAGCTTTTCCCGGTAGAATAGGAATGAGGCCGGAAATTACCCATATCGAATTTGAAGCAGTATAATCAGTTTATATTATGTACAATAAGTGTTTACAACTAATTTTAAGATAAAAGAGATGTTTAAGAATTAAGAAAGAAAGCCATTTTTAATTTTTAGTTTTTGCTTCTTTACGTTTTTGCCTTTCCAATTTTTTAAAATATCCTCGTGTTAGGAAATTGTGTTTTAAGGCTTCGAGGTTCTCGTTTAATCGAATACTTCCATCTTTAATATTCTTCATCGTTTCATCAATATTTTTTACAAGAATCGTATCATTTACCATATAGTTTAGAGTGCCTTCTCCATTTTTTATCTCTAAGACCACTTCATTTACATTAGTGACCATAGTATTGATATCATTACTTGACTTTTCTAAATTTGTAATGATTGATTTTACTTTATCAGCCGATATAGAATCACTCAGCAGTACCGCGGCTAAACTTTCATCAAAATTAATAGAGGAAATTATTGTATTTAATTCATTGAATGTTTTTGAAGTACTTAAACTTGTGGCTCTTAAGTTTACAATTGTTTGTTTTAAATTTGAAGCCATTTCAGCATCTCTAATTAACATCCCCAGGGTTCCTTCACCTTCATTAATTGCAGTTGTTATTTCTAACAAATCGGCCGTAAGTATAGCTGCATTTTCATTAGTAGTATTGAGCGTGGTCATCATATCGTTGGTAGATATTTTACTATATGATTTAATGGTGTCTCCAATGTTTAAAGGTGTAGAATCACCCTTTGCAGGAACAATATTAATGATCATGCTTCCTACCAAACCATCAGAACCTATAGTGGCTACGGCATTCTTTTTTAAATGCTTTTGAATCTTGTCTTCAATGATCATATTAACCCAAATAGTTGTATCATTTAGCATTTCAATGTTTTTAACGGTGCCAACATTAATACCAGAATATCGCACGTTATTACCCAATTGTAAGCCATTAACATTTTTAAACACGGTACTTATCCGAAATGTTTTTCCAAAAATATTTTGTCTATTCCCTATAAAATAGAGAGCCGTAATTAGTATAATTGTGCTTATAACTATAAATAACCCGAGATTGAATTTTTGTACATTTGATTTTTTCATACCTTTTTTATTTAAAAAATGCTTGAATCTTTTTATCATTTGAAGAAGACAATTCTTCAAAGCTGCCTTCTGCGTAATTAATTCCGTCAATTAATAAGATCATTCTATTAGAAATTACCCTGGCACAATCTACGTCGTGTGTGATAATAAGAGATGAAGAACCATGTTTTTGTTGTATCTCTTTCATCAATTCAATAATTTCTTTGGCAGTTATAGGGTCAAGACCCGTCGTGGGCTCGTCATATATAATGATTTTTGGTAGCAATATTATTGCTCTTGCGAGCGCGACTCTTCGTTTCATCCCTCCCGAAAGTTCTTCAGGCATTAGATCAATTGCATCAGCTAAACCAACACTTTCTAATGCTTCAAGTACCATTTTATTTGTATCCTCGAACTTTCTTTTGTGTTTGCGAAGTGGAAATTCTAAATTTTCTCGAACGGTCATTGAATCGTATAATGCACTACCTTGAAAAAGAAAACCTATTTCAGTTCGTAATACATCAAATTCATTACGGCTTAATTTAGTAATATCTTTTTCCATGATTTCAATGTAGCCACTATCTGCTTGCATTAATCCCATCAAGCATCTTATCATTACCGATTTTCCGGAACCAGATTTTCCCATGATAACTAAATTCTCGCCTTCAAATAATTCCATTGAAAAACCATTAAGAACATGATTTTCACCAAAGCTCTTCGTTAAATCTTTGATTTTTAATATGGGCGCTATGTTATGATTCGTTGTCATAATTATATTTCAAAGAATATATCCGCAAGAAAAACAGCAATAAAGTCAATTACAAATAGCAACATAGAGGTATAAACAACGGCTGAATTAGAGGCTTCCCCAACACCTACAGTTCCTTTTTTACAATTATAACCTTTAAAACATCCTACTAATCCAATAGCAAATCCAAAGAAGAAGGATTTAACGGTGGCCGGTATCACATCTGAAAATTTCAAGGCATTAAAAACCTTATTAAAATAAAGCATATATGAGACATCACCTTTTAAATTTTCTACGATAGCAGAACCATATAATGCAACTGCATCTCCAAAAATAATAAGCAAAGGCAACATTAATGTCGCTGCCAAAATGCGGGTTACTACCAAATATTTAAATGGGTTAGTACCAGACACTTCCATGGCATCGATCTGTTCAGTTACGCGCATAGAGCCTAACTCTGCACCAATACCAGAACCTATTCTTCCTGCACAGATCAAAGCGATAATTACAGGTCCTATTTCTCGTACAATCGAAATACTGACCATTGAGGGCATCCATGATTCTGCACCAAATTCCATTAAGGTAGGTCTTGATTGAAGCGTAAAAACGAGTCCTAAGATAAACCCGGTTACACCAACTAATAGCAATGAACGATTGCCCATATTATAACATTGCCGCAACAACTCTTTAAATTCAAAAGGTCTGGTAAATACTTCTTTAAAAAATCGATTGGCAAAATAGGATAGCTCACCAATTTCGATAAAAAAGGTTTTGATACTCTTAGGGATCTGAATTGAATTTTTCATCTTTTTTAGATGATGATGATGATATCAAAGCTATTATATACTTTAATAAAATAAAATGATTTATATCATCAATTAATTTTCAGATAAATTATGTTTTTAAAAGTATGGATCTATCATTTAAAATTCAAGTCTATATTTTTTCTTCTTTTTTCTGTAACAATTGTATATCATCTTTCGTCTATTAGCTAGATGGTTTAACAATCACAACTCATATATTTAAAAACTATTCTTTACATGTTTAATATTGACCGATGGCAAGAAATATTTGATAGTATACACAAGAACAAGCTGCGTACTTTCCTGACTGGCCTTTCTGTAGCCTCAGGAATTTTTATTTTGGTGATTTTATTGGGTTTTGGACAAGGTTTCCAAAATGGTATCCGTAAAGAATTTGAGGCGGACGCAACTAATAGGGTTTGGGTATGGACACAGGTGACTACCAAAGAGCATGATGGATTAAACCCTGGAAGACGTATTGAATTGCGAAATTCAAATTATGATTATTCCACAAAAGCCTTCGCTGATGAGTTAGAATACAAATCCAGAGTGTTTAGAGTGCGGGGAGTGTCAATTAATTATAAGAAGGAATCTGGCGCTTATGGTATACAAGGAGTAAGTCCTGAATACCAACAAATTGAAAATGTAAAAATGATAAGGGGCCGCTTTTTGAATCAGACCGATATGGATAAATTGCAGAAGGTTGTTATTATCAGTAAAAAGATAAAACGAGAATTGATGAAGGAGGTTGAAGATCCTTTAAACGAGTTTCTGAAGTTATCTGATATTAATTTTAAGATTGTTGGGGTATATGAAGATGAAGGTGGAGAGCGAGAGGAAAATAGAATATACATCCCCACAACTACAGCACAAAGTGTTTTTAACGGACAAAATAAAGTGGCCAATATGGCATTTACATTGGCACCACAAGAAAATTTTGATGAGGCTGTATTTGCCTCTAATAAATTCACATCCAAGCTAAAACAATATTTACAGAAAGAACATAGGGTTGCACCTGATGACAATAGTGCAATTAATGTGTATAGTGCTCTCGAGGAGGCAAAGCGTTTTTATACCTTGACAAACAATATTTCATTATTCTTTTGGTTTGTCGGAATCTGTACTATTATTGCAGGTGTGGTGGGTGTAAGTAATATCATGTTGATTATTGTAAAAGATCGTACGAGGGAAATTGGTATTAGAAAAGCCATAGGAGCAAAACCCTGGTCGATCATAGGGATGATCTTGCACGAAGCTATTTTTGTGACAGCTTTTTCTGGTTTTGCAGGATTGATACTTAGCATGGGTCTATTAGAAATTGTAGGGCCAAATGTAGAAGTAGATTATGTATCGAACCCTACAGTAAATTTTTCGATAGCGTTGAGTATGGTTTTTTTGTTAATTCTTGCCGGTGCTTTGGCTGGTTTTTTCCCGGCATGGAAAGCAGCAAAAATTCGACCTATAGAAGCATTAAAAGAAGAATAGTATAAAAGATATGTTTAGTAGAGATCGTTGGAAAGAAATATTGGATGTGCTGTCAGCTAACTGGTTTAGAACTGTATTAACAGCCTTTGGGGTTTTTTGGGGCATCTTTATATTGATAATCTTATTAGCGGCCGGCAAAGGGTTTGAAAATGGTGTAAATCTTGATTTTGGTGATATAGCGACGAATACGATGTTTATGTGGACACGAACAGCGACTAAAGCTTATCAAGGAATGCCAAAAGACAGACGATTTAATTATGTTCTTGGCGATGTTGATGAAATTCGACAAAATGTTCCTGATCTTCTTTACATATCACCTAGAAACCAGTTGGGCGGGTTTAATGGTTCTAACAACGTTGTAAGAGGTATAGAAACAGGTGCTTTTGATGTATACGGTGATTATCCGGAGATCATTAAGCAAGAACCAATGGATATTACATCTGGAAGGTTTATAAATCACTCTGATATAAAGGAGAAAAGAAAAGTGGCCATTATAGGTGATGGTGTTCGAAGCAGTTTATATGATAAAGATGAAGAGGTAATAGGCACATACATAAAGATACAAGGTGTTAATTTTATGGTAATAGGTACCTATAAGAAAAAATCATCTGGCGGTGATGGTGAAGAAGATCAAAAACAAATATATGTGCCGTTTACTGCTTTTTCACAAGCCTTTAATATGGGTAATAGGGTAGGATGGATGGCGATTACTGCGATAGATGGTACGCCGATAACATTAATAAAAGAAAGAATATTCAACATTGTAAGAAAGAATCATAAAATTCATCCGGATGATGAAAGAGCTATTGGTCATTTTGATCTATATGAAGAATATAGTAAGGTACAACGTCTTTTTACAGCTATAAGGGTAATTGCTTATTTTGTAGGTATTTTAGTATTGCTTTCGGGTGTAATTGGTGTAAGTAATATTATGTTGATAGTAGTAAAAGAGCGTACTAAAGAGATCGGTATCAGGAGAGCATTGGGTGCATCACCATGGAGTATTAGAGGTCAGATACTTACCGAATCAGTTTTTTTAACCATAATATCTGGTATGGCAGGTATTGTTTTTTCGTCATTCTTGATCTACCTGATCAATTTGGCGATAGATAGTAGCGGGCCGGTAGATATGTTTGCAAACCCAAGTGTTAATTTAGGGGTTGTTACAGCCGCGCTCACCATATTAGTCATTTCAGGTTTGTTCGCAGGTTTTATACCTGCTCAAAACGCAATTAAAGTAAGACCAATTGAAGCCCTTAGAACGGATTAATCTATAATTAATAAAAGGAAAAAAATGAAAAAATCAGTAACGATATTTATATTAGTTTTTATAGTAGTCACTTTTACAGGAGCGATGTACTATTTATATTCAAAGAATGCCGAAGACCCAGTGGTGTATGAAACAGAAAAACCCTCAACAGAGACTATCATTAAAAAAACGGTTGCTACGGGTAGTATACTTCCTTTGGAAGAAGTTTTGATCAAACCCAATATATCAGGGGTTATCCAAGAGGTCTATGTTAAGGGTGGAGATATAGTAAATCAAGGGGACTTGATCGCTAAGATTAAAGTAATACCTAATTTATCTTCATTGAATAATGCAAAGAATCAAATTCAAACTAATAAAATTGCCTTAGATGATCAAAAACGTAATTATAACCGTCAAAAATCATTGTTTGATAAAGGTGTTATTTCGAAACAAGATGTAGAAATAGCAGAGGTGGCCTTTCAACAAGCGTTACAATCGTATAATGCCGCAAACAGAAATTATGATATTGTCAGAACTGGTTCAACGAAGGGGTTGGGTAATTCAGCAAATACATTGATCAGATCAACAGTTTCCGGGATGGTGTTAGAAGTGCCGGTCGAAGTTGGAAACCAAGTTATTGAAAGTAATAATTTTAATGAAGGAACTACAATAGCGTCGTTGGCAGATGTTAATAAATTGATTTTCGAAGGAAAAATTGATGAATCAGATGTTGGTAAAATAAAAGAAGGATTACCCTTAGAAATTACTGTAGGCGCGGTAGAGAATACAACATTTGATGCCGTATTAGATTATATCGCTCCAAAAGGAAAATTAGAAAATGGTGCTATCCAATTTGAAATTAAAGGCACTCTAAAAAAGCAGGATAGTGTTTTTATTAGAGTAGGTTTAAGTGCTAATGCATCTATTATCTTGGCAAGAGCGGACAGCGTACTCTCAATTAAAGAAGCATTGATTCAATTTGATGCAAAAACAAAATTGCCATTCGTTGAAATTAAAACGGGCGATCAGCAATTTGAACGAAAAGATGTTACCTTGGGTGTTAGTGATGGGATCAATGTAGAGATCAAGGAAGGTGTAAGCAAGGATGATGAGATAAAAGTATGGAATGAGATAAAAATGCAGGAGGATAATAACTAAATATTGGATCCATTTAAATATCTGAAATTGTGAAATATAAATACTTTTACCTAAATTATAAGTTTATATATTTCTATCAAAGCTTTTTGTTATTTTAAAATAAGAATATTTCGATTCTTTTAACTCGAATTCTTTAATAATTAAGTTTGTATTCATTTAAATATTAGTATTTTTATTACTTAAAATTACTAAAGAATAATGGATATTACATTTCCGTTCACTGCTGGATTAATTGCCTCTATGCTTCACGTAATTACAGGTCCCGATCATTTAGCCGCAGTTACTCCTTTTGCGATCGAGTCTAAGCGAAAAGCATGGAAAATTGGACTTTTTTGGGGCATTGGTCATCTTGTTGGGATGTTATCAATAGGAATATTGTTTATTATTTTTAAAGAATTAATTCCGGTTGAGAAAATATCAAATTACAGCGAACAATTAGTAGGGTTGGTTTTAATCGGAATTGGGGTTTGGGCTTTTTATAAAATTTTTAAAGAAGATAAAAAGCATAAGCATTTGCACATTCACAGTGAAAATTCGCCTGTTATTCATACACATAAGCACTTACATTTACATGAAAAAACACATGATCACGTTCATAGTAAAACGTTGAGGCAAAGTAATTTTGGTTCGTTTTCCATCGGATTTTTACATGGATTGGCCGGTATTGCTCATTTTTTGATATTTATTCCTGTTTTAAGTTTTGACACTCAAATCGATTCAACCTTATATATCATTGGTTTTGGCATTGGAATTGTCTTAGCAATGACAATTTTCGCTTTTGTAATTGGCAAAATATC
>CAZJCZ010000038.1:0-13406 GCA_964544575.1 uncultured Flavobacteriaceae bacterium
GTACATAGTAATTTTTTCATCATAATCTCATTAAAGTTAGCGACTTTTTATCTTTTTCTCAATTAGCAAATATAATAAATAAATGCATTCTTATTGAAGCTTAACGCTTTTTATCAGCGTTTTATGCAAATTTTCATTCAATAAGTGAATAATTTTATCTTTCCCATAACTCAATTCTTCTCTTAAAACAGAAGATGTTAGTTTCACTAATAACATACCATTTTTGAATTGAATATCTTTTGTATAACTATTTACACCCTTGCCCATCACTTCAACCCAAGCCTCTTTGATGGCCACTAAGTCCATTCCTTTCTGCAATTTGTTTTCTTGTAAAACATCTTGCATGATGTCTTTAATTGAGGCAAATTCACTATTTCTTTTGGTCTTCATATTTTATTTTAATACAAACATTTTATAGGGTTGTTTCGTTTTTTTTATCACATTCTCTGTACGTTCAGCATGCGTGTCAGAAATAAAAAGTTGTCCAAAATTTCCATCGTTTACTAGTGCAATAATTTTAGCAACTCTATTTTCATCTAATTTATCAAAAATATCGTCCAAAAGCAAAATTGGAGTTAATTTTGATTGTGATTTTACGAAATCGAACTCAGCGAGCTTTAAAGCTATTAAATATGATTTCTGTTGCCCCTGCGATCCAAATTTTTTAATAGGAAAGTTATCTATAGAAAATAACAAATCATCTCGATGAATCCCAACAGATGTGTATTGCAACAATCTGTCTTTTTCTATATTAGATATCAACAGCTCTTCAAAAGAACTGATGTCTAAGTTCGTTTTATAAGAAAAGGTTACATTTTCATTCTCAGAACTTATGTGCTTATATCTATCAATAAAAATTGGTTCAAATTTTTTAGAAAACTCTTTTCTCTTCTGATAAATTGGCTCTCCAAATTCAATTAGTTGCTTATTATAAATTTCGATGTTCAACGCATCAAACGTATGGTTAAGGGCAAAGTATTTCAGTAAAGAATTTCTCTGGGAAAGCACCTTATTATAAGCTATTAAATGTTGCAAATATACTTTATCAGATTGTGCTATTACACTATCCATAAATTTTCGTCTCACATCACTCCCTTCAGAAATTAGATTCGTATCATTGGGTGAAATGATAACCAACGGAATTAAACCAATATGTTCAGAAAGTTTTTCATATTCCTTCCCATTACGTTTTACAACCTTTTTAAGACCTTTTTTAATACTACAACTAATTAATTCTTCTTTTTCGTTAAGATCAAAGGTTCCTTCTATTAAAAAAAAATCTTTATCATGTTGTATATTTTGTACAGCAATGCTGTTAAAATATCCTTTAGTGAAGGCCAACTGATAAATAGCATCTAAAGCATTTGTTTTGCCCACACCATTAAAACCAACGAAACAGTTGATTTTAGCATTAAATTCAAATGCAACTGAATCAAAATTTTTATAATTTAATAAGGCAATTTTCTTTAGATACATCACGGAATAGTCTAACTCTGCAAAAAAACAAAATATTACATTAATATTAAGGATATTTTTTCAATAAAAAATTATATTTTTGCGGACACAAATTTTGATATAGAAATGGCAACATATAAGAAAAAAGGTGGAGTAAAAAAAAGTGGGAGTTCAAAAATTGAAGATCAGAGTACTACTGCAGAAGTATTTAAAACCTTAGATGAAACAGCTTCAAAATCAGAACAGTGGGTTGAGAAAAATAGTAAGCCCCTTTTTGCTGGTTTATTTATTATAGCGGCATTGATCCTGGGATATTTAGGGTATAACAAATATATTCAAGAGCCTAACGAAAAAGAAGCTGCTGATGAGTTAGCTTATCCAAAAAGCTTTTTTGACCAGGCACAGAACGCACCTTCAGCCGTTGATTCATTGTATAATTTAGCATTAAATGGAGCTGATGGCAAATATGGTCTATTAGATATTATTGATAACTATGGCAGTACTAATGCTGGAAATCTAGCCAAATATATGGCCGGTATTTCATACTTGAAAATGAATGACTACGAAAATGCCATTACACATTTGGGTAATTTTTCTACCGATGATGAAATTTTAGGAGCACTTGCTAAAGGCAATATTGGTGATGCTTTTTCTGAAATTAATCAAACTGAAGAAGCCCTAGAATATTATGTAAAGGCCGCAAATTTTAAAAGTAATGACTTTACCTCACCTATGTATTTGTTTAAGGCCGGTAATTTAGCAATGGATCTAGGTAATTATAAAAAAGCGGAAGAATTATTCTCAAAAATAAAAGAAGAATATCCTAAATCTGATGAAGGTTTAAAAATTGACATTTATATTAATAGAGCCCAACTGGCTCGGCAAAACTAGACAAAATGTCTTCCACTAATTTATCAGATTACGATAAAACAATAGTCCCAAATGCCAAACATCTTCGATTTGGAATTGTTGTTTCTGAGTGGAATACCGGCATTACTGAAAATCTTTTTACTGGCGCCAAAGAGACTTTATTGGAAAATGGTGCAAAAGAAAACAATATTACCCGCCTCGATGTTCCAGGCAGTTTTGAGCTAATTTACGGTTGCAAATACTTATTACAAAAGCAAAAATATGACGCCATAATTGCGATAGGTTGTGTTATACAAGGTGAAACCAAGCATTTTGACTTTGTTTGCGAAGCCGTTTCTCAAGGGATAAAGAGCCTAAACTTACAGTTTAATGCACCCACTATTTTTTGCGTATTGACAGATGATACTTTACAACAATCTAAAGAACGATCCGGTGGAAAGTTAGGTAATAAAGGTGTAGAATGTGCCATAGCTGCAATTAAAATGGCAACTTTAGGATAGTTTTAACTATCTTGTTATAAACAAAATTTGCCACTTCCCGTTAATTATTTAACTTTGACAGGGCAGTAAATTTGGTTCGATTATTGCTTTACATATTTTGACTATTTTACCTTAAAGAATGAAAATTTTTAGACGAGAACATAAAGAGTTTGACTATAAGCCTAGATATTACGGTGGAGAAGGAAATCCATATAAAATAAAGCATAAGTTTGACGGATTTAGAACTACTACTGGCAAAAATAAAAATCTAAAGAAAAAATTTACAGATGCTATAAATGAATTGAAAAATTCAGAAAGCAAGGGTACTAACAAAAGAATATTGATAATAATTGCGATTCTGGTTTTAATTTTCTTGTACATCATAGATTTTGATCTATCAATTTTCGTACAATAATAATGTCAGATATCATTCAACTACTTCCTGATAATGTTGCCAATCAAATTGCTGCCGGCGAAGTAGTACAACGGCCTGCTTCTATAGTAAAAGAATTACTTGAAAACGCAATTGACGCTGGTGCATCAGAAATAAAACTATTGATCAAAGAGGCAGGTAAAACACTTGTTCAAGTTATCGATAATGGTCACGGAATGAGTACAACTGATGCCCGACTTTCTTTTGAGCGTCATGCTACATCAAAAATAAAAACTGCTGAAGATCTGTTTAACCTCCATACTAAAGGATTCAGAGGTGAAGCATTAGCATCTATTGCCGCAGTTTCTCACGTTGAATTAAAGACTAAACAAGAAAATCAAGAATTAGGGACTCATATTAAAATTGAAGGTAGTGTTATACAATCACAAGACGTAATTTCCATTCCAACAGGGACAAGTGTTGCGGTCAAAAATTTATTTTTCAATATTCCAGCTAGGAGAAATTTTTTAAAATCTAATTCGATCGAAACTCGCCATATAATAGATGAATTTAACCGTATTGCATTGGCACATCCATCTGTTAACTTTACTTTATACAATAATAACAGCGAATCATTAAATTTAAGAAAAGGTAATTTAAAGCAACGAATTGTAGCTATTTTTGGAAGTAAAACGAATGAAAAATTAGTGCCAATTGAAGAAACTACTGATATTATAAACATTAATGGTTTTGTTTCAAAACCAAAGTTTACGAAGAAAAAAAGAGGTGAACAGTTCTTTTTTGTGAATGACCGATATATTAAAAACGGTTATTTGCATCATGCGGTTGTAAATGCCTTTGACGGATTATTGGCACCTGGTTATCATCCTTCGTATTTTTTATATTTGACTGTTCCACCACATAGTATTGACATCAATATACATCCGACCAAAACGGAAATAAAGTTTGAAAATGAACAGGCATTATACGCTATCATACGTTCTACGATTAAACATAGTTTAGGACAATACAATGTGACACCCATATTAGATTTTGACAGGGATGCTACAATGGATGTACCTTATCATTTTAAGGATAAAAAAACAATAACAAATCCACAAATAGAGGTTGATCCAAATTTTAATCCTTTTGAATTAGAAAAAGGCTCAAATTCATCCAATTCTTTTGAAAAACAAAAATCTGCGCAATGGGAATCACTTTATGCAGGAACAAATAGTCAAGAAGTTAATATTCAAAATATTGAAGTTGAAGCACAAATAGTTTCTAAAGAATTGTTTGATGAGTCTGATAATGAAATAAAAAATAAAACCTATCAAGTTCATCAAAAATATATTATAAGTATTATCAAATCAGGAGTAGTTTTTATCAATCAAAATTTAGCACATCAGCGTGTTTTATATGAAGACTTGTTAACTAAAATGACCATTGAAGATACATCGTGTCAGCAATTATTATTTCCATTAGAATTAGTTTTTAATAAAGCGGATATTAAATTATGTAAAGAGATTCAACCGGAATTGGAGAGTGCGGGATTTCAGTTTTCATCAATAAAAAATGATACAATTACGCTAGATGGTATTCCCGCAAATGTAAATCAGGATAAACTTCAAGTACTATTTGAAGAATTGTTTGAAACTATTAAAAATGAAGTGCCTGAATCCAGTTTTAGTCAATTAGACACCATAGCGAAAAGCCTTGCAAAAAGTTTAGCACTAAAAAATGGAACAAAACTTACTAGTCGAGAACAAGAAGAATTACTAGGGAAACTCTTTACTTGTAAAGAACCCAATCATTCTCCATTTGGCAAAAAAACATTTATTAATCTCTCATTGGAGGAGATTCAACTAAAATTTGATAACTAAATACTTTTGAAGAAATAAATAGCTATGGGAAGACTCACCGAAACTGTTAAACATTTAATCATATTAAATGCACTTTTTTTTGCTGCCAGCTCATTACTAGGTCTTGATTTAAACAATTTTTTAGCTTTATATTTTCCGGAAAATGAAAATTTTGGAATATGGCAATTTGTATCACACATGTTCATGCATGGTGGTTTTATGCATATTCTATTTAACATGTATGCATTATGGGCATTTGGTTCGCCATTAGAACAAATGTGGGGTAGAAATAAATTCATTTTTTTCTATTTTTCTGCCGGATTAGGTGCAGGGTTAATATATACTGCAGTTAATTATTTTCAATTCAATAGCATACACAATGATCTTATTAACATTGGTTTACGAACTTCAGACATACAAAGTTTATTAACCAGTGGAAAATATAATTCAGATATTTTGAGTCAAATCCCTGAACAAAAACTGATGGAGATCTATCAAATTTATAATACTCCTGCAGTTGGAGCATCAGGAGCAATATATGGTGTTTTAGTCGCTTTTGGAATGACATTTCCAAATGCGAAATTGGCTTTGATATTTTTGCCAGTACCTATTTCTGCGAAATATTTTATTCCGGTTTTAATTGCGTTAGATCTATTTTCAGGAGTAACAGGATTTTCTATTTTTGGTGGAGGAATAGCTCATTTTGCACATGTGGGTGGTGCAATCATAGGATTTATAATTATGTGGTATTGGAAAACAAATCAATTCAAACGGTGGGATAAATGATGCCAAGTTCAAAATAAGAAGCCTTAAATTAGCAGTGATCCAATAATGAATAATTTATTAAATATAATACAGCGAAAATTTAAATCAGCTACTATAGTTGAAAAGATCATTTATATTAATATAGCTGTATTTGCAATCGCCTATTTAACTAAAGCGTTGTTTTCTTTAATGCAATGGGGGGAAGATCCATTTTTTAATTGGTTTGCCTTGCCTGCCAATTTTAGCAACTTTTTTTCAAGACCGTGGTCCATAATTTCTTATGGTTTTTTGCATGGCGATTTTTGGCATATACTATTCAATTTAATTATTCTCTTTTATTTTGGTAACTTGTTCTTAGATTTCTTTTCGAAAAGAGATTTTTTAACCTATTATTTTTTGGGGATTATTTTTGGCGGGGTAATTTATATGTTGAGCTATAATTACTTTCCAGCGCTCAAAACAAATACTGCTTATTTAGTTGGAGCGTCAGCTGGCGTAACCGCTATCTTGGTAGGATTAGCCACCAAAATACCTAATTATGCTATGAATTTCAGATTTATAGGAAGCATTAAGCTATGGTATATTGCCGTAGGGGTTATTTTGTTGGATGTCATTCAGATCCCAGTAAGTAATACCGGGGGGCATTTAGCACATTTAGGAGGAGCTTTGATTGGATTTTTATTAACCAATCAAACAAATAAGGGTAAAAACATTTCTAATTTATTTTCTAGCATTTTTAAAACTAAAAAACAAAATCCTTTAAAAACAGTTTATAAAAAACCGAAACCTAAAAAGCCTATTAAAAATTCGAATGCTCATCAACGAAAAATTGATGAAATTTTGGATAAGATCAGTAAATCCGGTTATGAAACTTTAACTAAAGAAGAAAAAGATTTTTTATTTTCTGTTGGAAAAAAATAATATTGATAAGTCATTACATCTATGAAAAAGTTGTCCTCTATTAACAAATTCATTTTTCTAATAAACAATGTGTTTGCGATATTATTGATAATTTCTTTTTTTATTCCAAGCCTTATGCCGGAGAAGTTTGGGCTAATTGCTTTGTTAAGTTTAATAACACCAGCTTTAATAATTATAAATCTTGTTTTCGTCATATTCTGGATTATTGCCGGTTTTAAAAAGCAAGTTATCTTATCATTTTTTGTGTTGTTGTTAAGTTTATTATTTATTCCAAAACTTTATAAATTCAATAATGAAAAGTATCCTGTAAATAAAGATCATATAAGAATTATGACTTATAATGTCAGAAAATTCAATATGTTTAATTGGTTGAAAATAAAAAATATAGATTCCGAAATAAAAGAACTTATTATTAATGAAGATCCAGATATTTTAATGCTTCAAGAGTTCAAAAGTGTAGAAAGTTTTAAATTAAACTACCCATATTTTTACAACCACCTATCAAACAAAAATGTTCAGTCAGGTTTAGCCATTTATTCTAAATATCCAGTTATTAATAAAGGTGCTATTGGATTTAATCGATCAGGCAAGGATGCAATTTATGTTGATATTGTAAGAGAAAATGATACCCTACGCATCTACAATTTTCGTTTGGAATCTACAGGCGTGGTTCCAGATGAAGATTTTTTTGGACATAAAGATTCTGAAAAACTTATTAAAAGATTACGAAATTCATTTAAAACTCATCAAAAGCAAGTTGACACACTAAACGTTCACATTAAGGATTGTCAATACAAAGTTATTTTAGCTGGTGATTTAAACAATACCGCATACTCCTGGGATTATAAAAATATTAAAAATGAGCTCAAAGATACTTTTTTAGAAGCAGGTAAAGGGTTTGGAAAGACTTACGAGTTTAAAAAATTTCCTTTGCGGATAGATTTTATTTTTGTTGATGAAAATATCAAAGTAATTGATCATAAAAACTTAAAACAACGATTTTCTGATCATTATCCTATTATAGCTACTCTTGATCTTTAGAAACTTTTTTTAGATTTAATAAATTAATAGGATTAGTAGTTAATCCTCTTATATTTTTTTGAGTAAATCGTACAAATTGATCGTAATACAATGGTACAATCGGCGCATCTTCAATAATTAGACTGTCCATTTGTTGATATAATTTATACCTCTCGTCTTTGTTAGTTGTCATAAATACTTTTTCGTATAATTTATCAAATTCCTCATTTTTATAGTGCATATAATTAGGCCCATTAGGTGCAAAATTTTTACTATAAAATAATGATAAGTAGTTTTCAGCATCAGGATAATCAGCTACCCAACTCGCTCTAAATATGGGCAGTTTACCACTTGCTTTTGATTGTCGCAAGGTAGATGGAGGCACAACATCTATATGGACAATTAAACCAATTTTTTCAAGTTCTCGTTGTATATATTCGCATAAATCTACATATTGACTATTTGTAGTAATTGTTATTTCAGGATTTAGGTTTCCAGTTTCACTTTTGTATAAATTTATGTACTCTATTGCTTTATCGGGTTGATAAGAATAACCTTCAAAATTGTAAAACGAGGGTAATCCTTTTGGAATAAATCCATTAACTGCCGGCGTTCCAATACCATTTCGCAAATACTGAATCATTTTTTGTCTGTCAAACCCATAATTTATTGCCTTACGGATATTAAGAGATGAAACTTCAGAATTATCCGCATCCATTAATATGCCCAAATATTCTGTGTTCAAATAATCCCCTGATTCCATCGTGAGTTTAGCTGCATAGCGTTCATTTAAATTACCATCTGAACTTATAATATCATCTTTAAATGAAGGATCTAAACCTGATAAAAAATCAACATTCCCTTGCACTAACTGTAAAAATTCGCTTTGTTTATCTGGTAAAAAGGTAATGGAGACAGCTTCTAAATAAGGTAGTTGCCTTCCTTCGGAATCTTTTTCATGATAATGATTGTTCTTTCGTAAAACTAACTTGGTGTTCTCTACCCATAGTTTAAACTTGAATGGACCCGTACCTATAGGGTTTGATCTAAATGAATTTCCAAAATAATCAACGATCTCCTTCGGTACAACGGAACAATATTTCATAGTTAATAAGCCTAGAAATGGTGGAAAAGGTTTTTCAAGATTAACCACAAATGTTGTATCGCTTGTTGCTTCAAAATTCGTTACATTTTGCAACACCCAACGTCCTGGAGAAGCAATATCCTCATTTAATAATCTTTTAAAACTATAATCAAAATCATGGGCATTTACAATTCTTGTTGAGTCAATTCCGAATAATTTATGTTTGTGAAAATAAACATCATTTCGCAGGGTGAACATATATGATTTCCCATTTTCAGAAATTGACCATTTTTTCGCGATATCGGGTTTTACGTTTAATTTATCATCTAATTGGACCAGACCATTAAACAACTGGTTTATTGCCCATATATCCGATAATTGCTTAGCAAAGGCAGGATCTAAAGAAGAAATATTGGAATGCTCGTTATAACGAAAAACTTGATTATCATCTTGTTCTTTATTTTTATTTGAACAGGCCAATAAAAGTAAAATTATAATTAAACCACTTAGGTTATTGAATAAAAACCTACTTCTACTTTTCATAGCCATAATCACGTTCAACTTTACAAATTCTCAATTGATATTTATGATACCACAACGCCCTTCCATTCTCTCTTGCTTCCTCATGTTCAATGTTATTTTTCCATTTAGTAATTGCGTCTAAACTTTCCCAATAGGATACTGTTATTCCTATCACACTTCTAGCAGATTCTATACCTAAATAGCCTCCTTGTTGTTTTGCTAATTCTTCCATTCTATGAGCGGTTTCTTCATAACCCTCATCCATATCGGTACGTATGGTTGAAAAAATTACAGCATAATATGGAGGTCTCGGTGTACTTGCTATCATATTTCTAAATTATGTTTTCCTTGCAGTCCATGAAACAGCACAAAATTCTCCATAGTAAGCTCAATAGATAAAAGCCATTTTGTTTCAAAAATTATACATACAAAGGAAACAATTGTAATATTATTGTAAATTTGCCAACCGTAAATATACAGTAATGAGTGCACAAAAAAAAGTTGCTTTTTATACCTTGGGCTGCAAATTAAATTTTTCTGAAACTTCAACAATTGCCAGAAGTTTTGAGAATAAAAATTTTATGCATGTAGACTTTAGCGAAAAAGCAGATATTTATGTAATTAATACGTGCTCTGTTACTGACAATGCCGATAAGCGTTTTAAAACTATAGTCAAATCGGCCTTGAGACAAAATGAAAATGCATTTTTAATTGCTGTAGGTTGTTACGCACAATTAAAACCGGAAGAATTAGCCGTTATTGATGGTGTTGACATGGTATTAGGTGCCACAGAAAAGTTTAAGGTAACCGACTATATAAATGACCTATCAAAAAATATAAATGGTGAAGTACATTCGTGTGAAATAGAAGATGCAAATTTTTATGAAGGCTCCTACTCTATTGGTGAACGTACAAGGGCATTTTTAAAGGTGCAAGATGGTTGTGATTATAAATGTACTTATTGTACTATTCCTCTTGCTCGCGGTATTTCAAGAAGTGATACTTTAGAAAATGTACTTAAAAATGCAAAAGAAATCTCTGAGAAAGGAATTAAAGAAATAGTTCTTACCGGTGTAAATATTGGCGATTACGGGAAAGGAGAATTAGGCAATAAAAATCATGAACATACTTTTTTTGAGTTAGTAGAAGCTTTAGATCAGATAAAGGAAATTCATCGTTTACGGATTTCATCGATTGAACCAAATTTATTAAAAAATAAAACTATTGAATTTGTAGCAAACTCAAATAGTTTCGTCCCACATTTTCATATTCCTGTACAAAGTGGAAGCGACATCATGCTTAAAAAAATGAAGCGTCGTTATTTGCAAAAAACATATACAGATAGGGTCAAAAAAATAAAAAAGATCATGCCAAATGCTTGTATTGGTGTAGATGTAATTGTAGGGTTTCCTGGAGAAACAGACGAGCTATTTTTAGAAACATACAACTATTTAAATGACCTAAATATATCCTATTTACATGTCTTTACTTATTCTGAAAGACCAAATACTGAAGCCGTTTTATTGAGTGGAGTTATCCCAAAAAATATACGTCAAAAAAGGAGTAAAATGTTACGAGGATTGTCTGTTAAAAAGCGTAGGGCATTCTATGAAAGCCAATTAGGCAAAGAATTAACAGTGCTTTTTGAAAGTGAAAATAAAGAAGGTTATATTACTGGTTTCACGGAAAATTATGTGAAAGTAAAAACCCCGTGGAATCCTGAACTGATTAATACACTTCACGATATTCAACTGACTAAAATTGATGAAGATGGCATAGTTCGCTTTGAATGGAAAGAAGAACCTGTTTTCAGCATATGAAAATAAAATCTCATATCTATTTTGTTCCCGGATTGGCTGCTAGTTCTTCAATTTTTGAAAATTTAGATTTACCCAATGAGAAATTTGAAATTCATTATCTGGATTGGCTGGTACCACTATCTTTAAACGAAAGCATCACTGAATATGCCAGGCGTATGTGTGAGAATGTTTTACATAAAAACCCTATTTTGATAGGCGTCTCTTTTGGTGGCGTTATGGTGCAGGAAATAGGCAAGTTCATTTCTACAAAGAAAATAGTTATTATTTCGAGTGTTAAATCAACAAATGAACTGCCTAAACGACTGAGAGTTGCAAAAGCTACTAAAGCATATAAACTTTTCCCTACAAAGGTTGTTACAAATATTGAAGAATATGCTAAATACACCTTTGGTGATACTATAAAAAAGAGGGTAGATCTTTACCGTAAATATCTATCTATGAGAGATGAAAATTACTTGCCATGGGCCATTCATACTATTTTAAATTGGCAACAAGAAGAAGCGAACCCAGAAATAATACATATCCATGGAAATAATGATGGCATTTTTCCAATAAAACATATCAAAAAATGTATTATTATTGAGGGAGGAACGCATGTTATGATTTTAAACAAAGCCAAAGAAATTTCTAAAATATTAATTGAAGTTATTTAGTATCTTGCGTCCCATATTTTAAATTTTATAAAATTTAGCCTGTGCATGTTGAAAAAACTTTCATAAAAGATTTATTGATAATATCTCCTAATATATTTAAGGATAATCGTGGTTATTTTTTAGAGAGTTATAATAAAAAGGATCTGGCAACTATTTTGAATGTTGAGTTTGTTCAGGATAATGAATCTATGTCCCAAAAAAACGTTTTAAGAGGGTTGCATTTTCAAAAACCTACATATGCTCAAGGAAAGTTAGTTAGAGTTATTACTGGCAGTGTTTTAGATGTGGCCGTCGATCTTAGAAAACGATCAGCCACTTATGGCCATCATTTCAAACATGTTTTATCTGCGGAAAATAAAAATCAGCTCTATATTCCTGAAGGATTTGCACATGGTTTTCTCGTTTTAGAAAATAATACTATTTTTAGTTATAAATGCACTAACTACTATCATATGGAATCTGAAGATTCTATATTATGGGATGATCCAAGTTTAAAAATTAATTGGGGTATTAAAGATCCAATTATTTCAGAAAAAGATAAAAATGCTCAACTTTTTGCTAATTTTAAATCACCATTTTAATAAAACTCCTCGCTATGAATAATTCTTTTAGAATATTAATTGTACTAAGTATCATTGTTATTAGCGGTGTTTTGATAAACGCTACGCAACAAGATCCCAAAGAAAATAATGAATTGAAACAAAAAGTTCAATTTAAGAGTACTAGTAATTCATATACAATTAAGGCCATAAAAATTCCTGATAATTTAGAATTTGCAGGAGAAAAAGTACCTTTATACAAACCCGATATTAAGGAGCGTATTGATAGAGAATTGTTGGTAAATACCTATTGGCAATCTAACGGATTATTATGGATCAAACGCACTCATAAATATTTTCCTGTTATAGAGCCTATCTTAAAAGAAAAAGGAATTCCTGATGATTTTAAGTATTTAGCTGTGATCGAAAGTAATTTACAAAATGTTACATCGCCCGCAGGAGCTAAGGGTATGTGGCAATTACTAATAGGTGCGGCTAAAGATAATGGTTTAGAAGTGAATGACAATGTTGATGAGAGATATCATTTAGAAAAAGCAACTAGGGCAGCCTGTGACTATTTGTTAGCAGCAAAGAAGAAATTTGGTACATGGACAATGGCTGCAGCAGCTTATCATGATGGTAATGGCGGATTAGCAAAAAAACTCAGTCAACAAAAAGTTACTAGTTATTATGAAGTCCTCGCTGGTGAGAACACGCAACGTTATGTGCCTAGGATTTTAGCGGCCAAAGAAATTTTGAGTAATCCAAAAAAATATGGTTTTCAGTTTGATCAGGAAGATCTGTACCAATTACCATCTAGCTATCCTGTAAAAGTTGATACAGTTATTAATAATATTGCTCTATTCGCCAAAAAATTTGGCACTAACTATAAAGTACTGAAAATACATAACCCATGGTTACGTGAAAACAAATTGAACAATAAATCGCGTAAAGTGTACTATATTAAGTTACCTGAAAAATAGCTAACAAAGTTCGCTTTTAGCCTTTTCAAAATCTTTTATAATATCTTTTATGATTTCTGC
>CAZJCZ010000038.1:13506-15640 GCA_964544575.1 uncultured Flavobacteriaceae bacterium
GATCACCCTCAAACATACCTTTTTTGGCTCGTGCTCTACCCAGTAATTCTTTTATTTCTTCAATCGTCGGGTTTCGTTTGTACAACTGTTGTAGATCATCATAAAATTTATTCTTTAACAACCGTACAGGCGCTAATTCTTTAAGGGTTAGATAAGTACCGCCCTCCTGAGCATCGACTACTTTTTCTTTGAAGTTCTGATGCGATGAAGCTTCATTACTAGCAACAAATCGACTCCCAATTTGAACTCCATCCGCACCTAATACAATAGCAGCCAGCATACCCCTACCGGTAGCAATACCTCCCGCCGCAATCAATGGAATTTTTATCTTTTCCTTTACCATAGGGATTAACGTGAATGTAGTAGTTTCATCTCTACCATTATGGCCTCCAGCTTCAAATCCTTCGGCAACAATAGCATCAACACCTGCTTCCTGGGCTTTCAAGGCAAATTTCACACTGCTAACAACATGTACTACCGCAATTTCTTTTTCTTTTAAGAGTTGTGTCCAGGTTTTAGGGTTCCCGGCAGAGGTAAAAACAATTTTAACTCCTTCATCAATAATTATTTTCATAATTTCATCAATGTTAGGATATAACATAGGTACATTTACTCCGAAAGGTTTGTTAGTAGCTTTTTTGCATTTTTGAATATGTTCCAATAGCACTTCAGGATACATGGATCCCGCTCCTATCAATCCTAAACCGCCCCCATTACTCACTGCTGATGCCAATCTCCAACCACTCGCCCAGATCATACCAGCCTGGATGATTGGGTAATCGATATTGAAAAGTTGAGTAATTTTATTATTCATCTACTTTTTACAATTTTAAATGAACTCGATTCCCCTTTTAAGTCAACTCTCATTATATAAATCCCTTGAGTTAAATTATTTACGCTTACAAGTGGTTCCTGTTTAGTGATTTGTTTTTCTGATAATTTTTTTCCTAAAATATCAAATATTGAGATATGAAAATCATTTATACTATCTGCTAGCTGGAATTGTATAAAGTCCTTAAATGGGTTGGGATAAAAGTTAAAGCCAAAAGAAATATCATCACTAACTGTTAATGTATTAAAAGCGGTTTCAAAATTCGGAATTCCATATCCATCATGATCAGTAGGCGTATCATATAAATGTCCTGACTCTCTAATAATTTGAACAATTTCAGCATTTGTTTTATCAGGGTAGGCTTGCCAAAAACATGCTATTACTCCACAAATTATCGGTGAAGCAAACGATGTACCACTACCAGTTGAAACTGTTCCTGAACTATTTATTATCGTAGCACCTCCTCCTTTAGCATTGGTATCTGGTTTAATTCTCCCATCAAACGTTGGTCCAAATGAACTAAAACTTGTTATGTTTTCAAGTTGATCTACAGCTCCTACAGCCAGTACATTAAATCCATCGGCAGGAGCATTTATATAATGCCAGGAATTATTACCTGAATTTCCGGCTGAATTTACAATGATCATTCCGCGTGAAAAGGCAATATCTGCGCCTCGAGTTATAAATGCGGTATTACCATTCATATCAGCATAAGCATAATCATACCGAGCGTCATCAAAAGTAGTATAACCTAAAGAGGTATTAATTATGTCAACACCAAGACTATCTGCTTTTTCGGCTGCTTCTACCCATAGGCTTTCTTCTAATGGAGTTTCTTGTGACGCATCTTCTGTAATAAACAAATAATAGTTAGCGTCAGGAGCTGTACCAACCAATTGGCCATCAATAAAACCTGCCATTGTAGATAGTACAGAAGAACCATGTGAAATTCCGGTATAAAAATTGACAGACCTATTTACATAATCATAACCGCCTAATATTTGATCATTATCTCGAATTCGCTGAAAAACTGAAAAAGAATTTACACCTGGAAATCCAGCATCCAACACTGCAATAGTCATGCCTTGACCTGTATTATTTTGCTGATGTAAAAAATCACCTTTCAGCATTTCAATTTGATTTAAAGAATTACCGTAATTGAAATTTTCTGAAATTTCGAATTTATCTTGAGCCTGCTTTACCGATAATGAATTCTTATTTAAATCATTAGCTGCAAATTCCACATAATCTACAAATGTCAAACCTAATAAATCATTAATTTCCATTTCTGAACCTGTAATG
>CAZJCZ010000038.1:15740-16854 GCA_964544575.1 uncultured Flavobacteriaceae bacterium
ATCTACAAATGTCAAACCTAATAAATCATTAATTTCCATTTCTGAACCTGTAATGTGTAGCGCATTAAGCCATTTTGACCTAGCCATTACTTTAATACCAGTAGCATTAACTACAGCATCGATATATGGTTTGGCAATAGGAACATCTTTTAAATCTATGACAATATTTTGTTTAGTTCTTCTATCCAGTGCCTTTTGAGAAAGCATAGCTAATGGATTATTTAAGTATGTTGTTTCTTCAGGTTTATCCTTAAAATATACCCAAGCATGTTCCTGAGAGAAACAAAAATTGAAAACAAGTAGAAAAACTACTATTGATATTTTATCTTTCAAACTTTAATAATTAATTTGCTTTGCTGTAAAGTTAAGAAATAACTCCAGAACCTAATAATTCATCGTCATCATACCACGCAACGAATTGACCTTCGGTAATTGCAGATTGGTCATTTTCAAATTCTACATATAATCCTTCGGTCACTTTAAAAAGAATAGCATTTTCAAGGGCTTGTCTATATCGTATTCTAGCTTTAACATTCAAACTTTCACCATCCTCAAGAGTCAAATCTTCACGGACCCAATGAATTTCTTCATTTTTAACAAATAAAGTACTCCTATACAAACCTTTATGTTCTTTACCTTCTCCCGTATAAATAATATTTTCCTTCACATCAGTATCGATCACAAAAAGAGGCTCAACAGTACCGCCAACGGCAAGTCCTTTCCGTTGTCCTTTTGTGAAATAATGTGCGCCCTGATGTTTGCCGACAATCTTTCCATCTGTTAGATTATATTCATATTTGGTTGCCTTATAAATTAATTCAGCTTCTTTGGATTCAAAATTACGTTCTGATCTATTATACATTATGGCATCATTTGGAATTTGCACGATACTACCTTCTTTTGGTTTTAATTTTTGTTGTAAAAAATCAGGCAAACGTACTTTACCTATAAAACACAATCCTTGAGAATCTTTTTTGTCAGCCGTAATTAAATCCAATTTTTTGGCAATGTTCCTGACTTCAGGTTTTGTCAATTCACCGATTGGAAATAAAGATTTTGCCAATTGTTCTTGAGATAACTGACACAAAAAATACGATTGGTCCTTATTAGAGTC
>CAZJCZ010000039.1:0-2765 GCA_964544575.1 uncultured Flavobacteriaceae bacterium
ACTAAAAACAGGGCTATTTGGTCTAACATTAGTTAATAAAAGTAAAAAGAGCTGACCTTGTGATTTAACTCTTTCTTTTTATAGTTATAAATATTCTCCAAGATTTAGAGATTTATTAGTCATCATTTCTTGTGGGTTAAACCTAAAGTTAAACAGAATATTAAATTTCATTTAAGCTCTTTTTTATATTTCATTTTTTAACTTTACACACTTAAACTATAATGTATGATTTTTCTTATTGATAGTGGTTCTACAAAAACTGATTGGATAGCCGTAGACAAAAATGGATCTCAATTGTTTGAAAAAGTAAGAACAAAGGGATTAAATCCTGCCATATTGACAACTAACGAATTATTGGGAAGAATTCAGGAAAATGATGTGCTAAGAAGCAATAAAGAAAAAGTTGAAAAGATCTTTTTTTATGGAGCAGGATGTGGTACTGAAGCACCTAATTTGGCATTAGCACAAGTGCTGAGATCTTATTTTCAAAATGCTGAAGTTACCGTAGAAGAAGATACATTAGCTGCAGTTTATTCGACCATCAATGATAATGAACCAGCCGTAGTTTGCATAATGGGTACAGGTTCTAATTGTACTTATTATGATGGTCATAAAGCGGACCAGCGTGTAAAATCTTTAGGTTATATTTTGATGGATGATGCCAGTGGTAATTATTATGGCAAACAGTTAATTAGGGATTATTTTTATAAACATATGCCTGTAAAATTGCGAATTTCATTTGCGGAAAAGTATAATATGGATGAAGATTTTATTAAGTATAATATATATAAAGAACCCAATCCAAATGCTTATTTGGCTAATTTTGCGGAGTTTATGTTTCTTCATAAAGAATCTGAATACATTAAAGAATTGATAAAAACGGGTGTTAGAGCGTTAGCAAAAAATATGATTTTTCAGTTTAAAGAAGAATTAAAAAATGCACCAGTACATTTTGCAGGGACTATTGCATTCTTATCTCAGGAAGAAATTAGAGAAGTTGGAGCCGAAATGGGTTTTAAAGTAGGTAATTTCATTCGAAGACCTATTGAGGGATTAGTAACTTATCACACTAAAAATTTAAAATAATAAACGGAAATTGCTATTGAGATTATGGCATATACGTAATATCCCTTGGGTTTCAAACCCTGCTACTACTGATAAATTAATTGACGCTATTTAATAGCGATCATTGAAATTTCAACATTTACATTTTTAGGCAAACCAGCTACCTGAACTGTTTCTCTCGCAGGAGCTGTTTCATTATTGAAATAGGAGCCATAAATATCATTGATGTCCGAAAAATCATTCATGTCTGCAATAAAAATAGAAGTTTTAACGACGTTTTCAAAGGTCATTTCTGCACTTGATAATACGGCTTTCATGTTTTCCATTACTTGCTTTGTTTCAGTTTTAATATCATCTAAAACAAGTTTTCCATTTTCCGGATTGATCGCAATTTGCCCCGATGTAAATAAGGTATTATTTACTAAAACTGCCTGATTGTAGGGGCCAATAGGTGCCGGTGCTTTTTTGGTATTAATAATTTTTTTCATCTAGTATCTATTTTATTTTGAGACTTTGAATTGTTTTTACAGGGATAAAAATACGTCAGAAATCTATCAAATATGAGAATTTATATCAATTAAAATAAACGTCTATCTGGAGATTTACGCTGATCATATTTAAGATCACTTAAAATGGAAGATTTTACGCCTATAAAGAAGTAATAAGTAGTATTTCCAAAAGGCACCCAGTTAAAACTCATCCGCCAACTATCTAAATCGCGCTCAAAGCTTAAATTGGTATAGGTTATTCCCTTTCTTTTAACATCATATCCGGATGAAAATCCAACGTTCCATTTAGGGGATAATTCCACTTTTCCAGAAAATTGTAAGGAATTATTAGAAATTTCATTTTGCCTTCGAGAGTTAGAATAGCCCATAGAATAGCGCAAACTCATCGTCCAAGGAATAGTGGCTCCAAATAATTTTGCAACTTTATCATTACTTTCATCCTGATCGTCTTTTTCATTTCTTGTTGTAATACCACTGCCAAATAAGCTAACAGAATTTGGATCAGAAGTAGTTGTACTCGCCTCTTTTTTCTTATCTGGCTTTTTCTTACTGAACGTTTCATTAGACAATGAATAGCTTGCTGAAAGATTAGCCGAGGTCAACCTGAATAAACTACCACCATTGTTAATGTTAAAGGTATTGATTTTGGTACCATTGGCATTCAGTGCATAAGGATCTAACGAAGCATTTACGTTCAAGTTTAGTTTATTATCAAATAGGGTAGTACCCGCGGTTACTCTAACTGGGCTCCACTGTAGCGAGTCTGCGGCAATATTATAACTAGAACTAAAATTTAAATTTTTTAAAATACTGATTTTTTTTGCTTCTGTTTCAGTAGAATCTTTAGGCATTACTTTAGCTTCTAATGTGCTATTGATTCCTATACCAATACTATTTGATAATCCCCTGGATGGCTGTCCAAAAACGCCCCCTTCAAAAGGACTAAATTCTCTCACATCATCAGGGTCCTCACTTTGTTGTACTTCGTCATAATAAAAACTAAAATCGGGTCTGTAATTAAACGAAACAGACGGTCTAATTACATGCCGGATGGATTTTAATCTACCTTTTTTAAAATTGAACATACCATACAGGGTAGTTGAAGCTGAAACACCACCAGAATATTCTCTAAATGCTTCAAATCCATTTACAGTATCTTTAACCACAGTATTATTAGTTTCATCATATTGC
>CAZJCZ010000039.1:2865-16442 GCA_964544575.1 uncultured Flavobacteriaceae bacterium
TTCAAATCCATTTACAGTATCTTTAACCACAGTATTATTAGTTTCATCATATTGCTGATCGGTTGTTTTAAGATACCAAACTTCTTTATAGTTGGCGCTAGGTGATAGCGTGATGTATTTTAATACTTTTAAATTAGTGCTTAAGGAAGCAGTATGTTTTGCTCCGGAACGGGCATCATCAAACATTTCTTTTTTTAAGAATAATTCTTCAGTTGTAGAAATTCTATTTTGAAGATCAAAATTATAAGATAGCCCCAAATTATGAATTGGGTTTTTTTTCGAACCTACTTTTGGTGCAAACGGATAAATACGATCCATACTTATCTGTAAAGATGGCAGAGACATATCAATTCGTTCAGTGTTGGTATTTTGAGTATGTGTTAAAGACATATTCATGTTAAATGGAGTATCCACGAATTTTTTATAATATGAAATAGAAGAGCTAAACGTATTTGTCACTGTTTGACCTATATTAATTTCATTTAATGATTCCCTAAAGTATTGACTGCTACCAAAATTAACAGAAGCGCTAAATCGTGAATTTGGATTTGATTGTGTTGATTGACTGTGCGACCATTGTAAATTAAAATTATTTCTTTTGCTATAATCACTAAAACCTCGTTGACTTGTAATTAAATTTTCAAAACGTAGCCTGAAATTCCCCGAAAACTTATAACGCAATGCGTAACCTGATTCAAAACGCAAGCCCCAACTCCCGTTGGTATAAACATCTCCCAATACCGCTAAATTTACATAGTCATTAATGGCAAAATAATAACCTCCGTTTTGTAATGAGAACCCTTGAGAGTTGTTCTCGCTCCAAGATGGAATTAAGAAACCTGAAGCAGACCGCTCTTTAGAAATGGGTGCATAAAAGAATGGTAGTATTGCAGGCGTAGGTACATCAGCTAAATAGAGCTGTGATAGGCCTCCAACAATTTTTTTCCCAGGTACTACCTTAATGTTTTTAGTTACAATTTCATAGTCAGGTTTTTCTTTGGTCGAAGTAGTGAAATGAGCTTTGTTTATATAAAGAACTGAATCGTTTTCACGTTTTGTAATTTGGCCTCTAATTATGACTCCGTTCTGTTCAGTTCTTGTATTATATATTATCGCTCTTTCATTTTTAAAATTATATATGAGTGAATCTTGATCACTTTCTTGAATTCCTTGTTTGAATTGTGGTCTTTGTAAATAAACACCTGAGCTGTCTATAATTCCTTTTGCAAAGGCTAAACTATTTTTATAATCTATGATAATGATACCGGCTTTTAATTCAATATCTTGATAATACAATTCGGCATTATTATATAATGTAGTTTTACGACTTCTGAAATCATTTGCAATATAATCTACTGCTTTTTTTTTGATAATATCTTCTAAAAGCTCTTTAGGGGGTATAATACTATCCGTCTTTGTCGAATCTTGCGCATTAATTACTAAATTATTCTTATCAATATTTATGGAATCTTTACTTTTCGATGTTATTTGACTAAAACTGAACAGACATCCCAGACAATAAAAAAGGAAAACAAAAACTATATGCTTAAAATTTGTATGCAATGCTATTAATAGTATTTTTGTAAAAATTTAAAAATGGCTTAGTTTTTGAAATTACAAACTTACATATATTTTTTAAGTGATATTGCCTAAAGAATAGTTAAATAGATAATATTTATGATTAATATTTTGGTAAAAAGGACGGGTAAAAAGAAGCTCGTTTTTGTATTTATTTTATTCTTTTTTTCTTTACAAGTTTTTAATATTTCAGCTCAGGAGAACTTTAAAGTCGTGTTAGACGCCGGTCATGGGGGTACTGATCCAGGTAACCTAGGGAATGGCTATTATGAAAAAGATATAGTGCTAAAGATCGCTATTGCCGTAGGGAAATTATTAGATAAAGATAAGGATATAGAAGTAATTTTTACTCGTAAGGACGATACGTTTATTGAATTGCATGAAAGAGGTGCAATTGCACAGAATTCGAAGGCAGACTTATTTGTATCCATTCATTGTGATGCTTTTGGCAAATCCGTTGTAAATGGTGCTGGCACATTTGTGTTGGGATTGCATGAAAACGATCGAAACTTTGAGATAGCTAAAAAAGAGAATTCAGTTATTCTATTAGAAGATAATTATAAGGAAAAATACGATGGGTTTGACCCTAATTCTCCTGAGGCTGTAATTGGTTTGACGATGATGCAAGAAGAGTATTTAGATCAAAGCCTTTCTATTGCAAGTTTAATACAAAACAATTTTACAAGTCAGTTAAAAAGAAAAGACCGGTTGGTAAAGCAAGCCGGATTTTTGGTGTTAAGAAACACTTTTATGCCTAGCGTATTAGTTGAAGCTGGGTTTTTAACCAATAAAAATGAAGGGGCATATCTCAACTCTAGAAAAGGTCAGGAAGAAATCGCAGATGCCATATATGAAGCAATAAAATCTTACAAAAAACAGTTGGATGAAAATACAGTAGTCGAAGTAAAACCTGATCCAAGTAAAGAAGCCAAAGAATCAAAACTTAAAACAAGAATCATCAAAGGGGTTAATTTTAGAGTGCAAATTGCTTCTAGTGCGAGAAAATTAAAAACCGAACCGTACAATTTTAAGGGCTTAAAAGGTGTTGATCGTATTAAAATAGGGGCCCATCACAAATATTATTATGGTAAAACTTCTGATTATGTTAAGATAAATGAGCTTAAAAATGAAGTTCGTAAGAAAGGATTTCCAACGGCTTTTGTAGTTGCTTTTAAAAACGAAAAAAAGGTTGCTGTATCTGAAGTTTTGAAATCTAATTAAATGAGCTTGTTGCTTTCTTCTAACAGAAATAATTAGTATTATTGCTATTAATATAAAAACGATCATGCCTAAATTATCAAGAGAACTTAAAACAGGAATTGTTGCCGTTTTAGCCATTGCTGTTTTTATATGGGGATTCAGTTTTTTAAAGGGAATTAACCTTTTTGAAAGTAATAGAGTTTATTACGCACAATATGATAATGTACAAGGTCTGGTTGTATCGGCACCTGTAACCATTAATGGATTAAAAGTTGGAATGATAAATGACATTTATTTTCACCCTAAAAAAGAAGGTATTCTTGTTGTAAAATTTTCTTTGGAAAATGACTTTACATTTTCAAAAAATAGTATCGCTCAAATTTATAGCCCCGATTTTATTAGTGGTAAATCTATTAAACTTTTAACATCTTTAAAAGGTGATACGGCTGTTTCGGGTGATACATTAATAGGAAATGTTGAAGCTGGTTTTTTAGGGGCGCTAAATGACCAAATTGCTCCTTTGCAGGCCAAAGTTCAAAGTTTTGTTATTAATGCAGACTCATTGTTGGGAGGTTTTAATGAAGTTTTTGATACGAAAACTAAGACTAATTTGCAACAGTCTATTGCCAAACTAAATACAACGCTTACTAGTTTTACAACCGCTTCAAAATCACTGGATAGGATATTAGCCGAAGATGGTAAAATAGACTCTATTTTAGATAATGCCAATATTGCTTCAATTAAATTGGTCAATTTGACCGATTCACTAAATGACGCAAATCTTAAATCTACAGTTCAAAAATTAGAAACAACATTGAATAATTTTAATAACATTTTATCCAATTTAGATAAAGGAGAAGGTTCAATGGGTAAATTGTTAAAAGATGAAGGTTTGTATAATAATCTTAAAGGTGCTTCTAAAGAAATGGAAGAACTACTTCGTGAAATGAAATTGAATCCCAAGCGCTTTGTTCATTTTTCTCTTTTTGGAAAAAAACCAAAACCATATACCGAAGAAGAAATTCAAGAATAAACATATGTCATTTATCAAAACAATTCCATATAAAGAAGCTGATAGTTCTTTAAAACGGTTGTATGATAAGGTAAAAGGCCCAAATGATGTCATAGACAATATAATGTTAGCTCATAGTTTAAGACCTCACACTATGATAGGCCATATGGCCTTATATAAAAATGTTTTGCATCATAAAAATAATACGATGCCAAAATGGTTTTTAGAAACTATTGGAGTATATGTAAGTTTACTTAATAATTGTAATTATTGTGTAGATCATCATTTTGAAGGGTTAAAGAGATTATTAAATGATGACATTAAAGCAGAACTTATTAAAAAAAAGTTGATAACTAATTCTTACGAAACCATTTTTGATAAAGATTATTCCTTAGTTTTACGATATGCCGAAAATTTGACCAAAAACATAACACAAATATCTGAAAAACAGATAGATGAATTAATAAATGAAGGTGTAAGTGACGGGCAAATTTTAGAAATAAATCAAGTTATTAGTTATTTTAATTATGCTAATAGAACGGTTTTAGGGCTGGGCGTATCAACAGAAGGAGATGTCTTAGGTTTATCCCCTAATGACAGCGATGATGAAAATTGGAATCATAAATAAAGAATTAAAAATTAAATGCAATACTTACCGAATTTTCTTTTTGCAGTCTTACTTGCATTCGGAGTTGTTTTTTTTACAAAAAACATAAAAAAACTAATTCGTAATATCAAATTAGGTAAATCTTTAGACAGATCTGATAATTCTAATTTACGTTGGAAAAATATGGCATATGTTGCTTTGGGCCAGTCTAAAATGGTGAGACGTCCTATTGCAGGCTTAATGCATTTCATAGTTTATGTAGGTTTTATAATTATAAATATTGAAGTACTTGAAATTATTATTGATGGTCTATTCGGTACGCATAGAGTATTTTCTTCTTTGGGGAGTTTCTACAGTTTTTTAATTGGTTCTTTTGAAATATTAGCTGTTTTAGTGCTGGTTGCTGTAACTGTTTTTTGGATCAGAAGAATGGTGCTTCGAATTCCTCGTTTTTGGAATAAAGAAATGAAAGGGTTTCCTAAAAATGATGCCCTGTATATTCTATATTTTGAAATGGTGTTGATGTCATTGTTTTTAGTCATGAATGCTACAGACACTCATTTTCAAGAAGCTCATACAGGTAATGTTGTCAGTCAGTTTTTGGCACCATTGTTTGACGGATTCAACCCTGAAAATTTGCACCTTATTGAGCGTGTAGCCTGGTGGTTACATATTGCAGGTATTTTAATCTTTTTAAATTATTTGTACTATTCAAAGCATTTACACATATTATTGGCATTTCCAAATACATACTATGCTAATTTGAACCCTCAGGGAAAATTAGATAATTTAGAATCAGTTACTAATGAAGTAAAAATGATGCTAGATCCTAATGCCGATCCTTTTGCAGCACCTGCTGAGTCTGAAGAAGACGAGGTCCCTGATAAATTTGGAGTTGAAGATATTACAGATTTAAATTGGGTTCAGTTATTAAATGCATATACCTGTACGGAGTGTGGTAGATGCACATCCGTTTGTCCTGCTAGCCAAACAGGTAAAGAGTTGTCTCCAAGGGCGATAATGATGAAAACGAGAGACAGAGCTGAGGAAATTGGAAAAAATATTGATAAAAATGGTAAGTTTATTGATGACGGAAAGAGTTTGTTAGATACTATAACAACTGAAGAGTTATGGGCTTGTACAAGCTGTAATGCCTGTGTAGAAGAATGTCCGGTCAATATCGATCCCCTTTCTATAATTATTGATATGCGTAGATTTCAAGTGATGGAGAAATCTTCGGCTTCGCAAGAATTGAATAGTATGATGACCAATATTGAAAATAATGGCGCTCCATGGCAATACAATCAAATGGATAGATTAAATTGGAAAGATGAATAGAATTATATTGATTGGATTTAGTTGATAAGGAAATAACTGTTGAATTTTTTGACAACAGTAAAGATAAATAGAAAAATAAAAAGTATTTTTACGTAAATTAAAGTAACTCTAAATTAATTTAAAATGAACGTACCTACCATGGCTGAATTTATGGCCCAGGGTAAGCAACCTGAAATATTGTTTTGGGTTGGTTGCGCCGGTAGTTTTGATGATAGAGCAAAAAAGATCACGAAGGCATTTGTTAAAATTTTGAACAATGCTAATGTTGATTTTGCGGTGTTAGGTACTGAAGAAAGTTGTTCTGGTGATCCTGCAAAACGAGCCGGAAATGAGTTTTTATTTCAAATGCAAGCAATGACTAATATTGAGGTCATGAATGCTTATGAAGTAAAAAAAATTGTCACTACCTGTCCACATTGTTTTAATACTTTAAAAAATGAATACCCTGAGTTAGGAGGTAATTATCAAGTAATGCACCATACTCAATTTTTAGAATCATTATTAAGTGATGGTAGACTTACTATTGAAGGAGGCTTTTATGAAGGGAAACGAATAACATTTCATGATCCTTGCTATTTAGGGAGAAGCAATAAAGTTTATGAAGCTCCTAGAGAGTTGATACGAAAACTGGAGGCTGAAATGATTGAAATGAAACGCTGTAAAAGCAACGGATTGTGTTGTGGTGCAGGTGGAGCTCAAATGTTTAAAGAGCCAGAAAAAGGGACTAAAGACATTAACATTGAACGTACTGAAGAAGCAATTAATATAAAACCAGATATCATTGCAACCGGTTGCCCGTTTTGCAATACCATGATAACTGATGGAATTAAAATTAAAGAACAAGAAAATAACATAAAAGTATTAGATATTGTAGAACTTATTGCTAATGCCCAAGATCTATAGTAAAAACCCATCTGGTCATGCCATATATTAAAGATAAAAATTTAGTGAATATTTACGAGGAAGTCGATAAAGCCAATAGTACTATTTATAAATTAAATACCCTTCTTAAAGAAGAAGAAGAAAATAATTCTATACTAAGAAAACATAGAATTATTTTAGGGGCTTTTGGTTTATTATTATTAATAATGTTTCTATGGTCATTTGTCAACAAATCTAATGTGCCAGATGAAAAATATCTTCAAAAAAACAATTTAACTTTGGTAAATATTGATTCACTTAATTTATTGCAAGAGGCTGTTAATCTTGGCGGTTTTGATGAATACGCTGAGGACGATGGATCTGGTTTAGTTGGCCAAACAATTGTGTATAGTATTCAAATAGGTGCTTTTTCAAATTTTAAAGCAAACCTTTTTTCTGATGACCTGGCACATATGAAGGAGTATAGAGAAGGCGGTCTGAACAAATATGCAATAGGTAACTTTATAACATATGCTGAGGCCGTTGTTTTGAAAGATGATATGAGAAGATTAGGTTTTAAAGATTGTTTTATCATTGCTCAGTCTTATGGCGAAGGAGTGAATATTAGAGAGGCTTTAGAATTAAGTGAAGAAACACAATATTTAAAATAATGATTAAGGCTTTTATCAAAGCTGCCCGTCTTCGTACTTTACCTTTATCACTTTCTGGAATCATAGTTGGTAGTTTTTTAGCATATGCTGATGGGTATTTTGATTGGAGAATATGTATGCTAGCTATGGTAACCACTATTGGTTTCCAAGTTCTTTCAAATTTTGCGAATGATTATGGAGATGGAATAAAAGGAACTGACAATGCTGATAGAATAGGGCCAAAAAGGGCCTTACAAAGTGGTGAGATCTCGCCTAAACAAATGCTTGCAGTTATAAAAATGACTGGTTTTATAACCTTCATGATAGCCTTGTTACTGATTTACCTTTCTTTTGGACAAGAACATATTTTATTCTTTTTTTTATTTTTAGCTTTTGGCATTGCTAGTATTGCTGCAGCCATAAAATATACCATGGGTAAAAAGGCCTATGGCTATAGTGGCTATGGAGATATTTTTGTTTTTCTGTTTTTCGGATGGCTAAGTGTCGTGGGGAGTTATTTCTTATATACTAAAGTGTTAGATGTAACGGTGTTTTTTCCGGCAACAACGGTAGGATTACTTAGCGTTGGTGTTTTGAACTTGAACAATATGCGTGACAGAGAATCTGATACGAAAGCGAATAAAAAAACCTTGGTAGTTAAAATAGGTGATGAGTTCGCAAAATACTATCATTATTACTTATTGATAGCTTCATTTTTATTAGCTCTTATTTACGTAATGTTACATTTCAGGTCTCCAAAACAATTTTTATTTGTAATAGCATTTATTCCCATTTTTAAACATTTATATACGGTATATAAAAATGTTGATGCAAAAAAATTAGACCCTGAATTAAAAATATTGGCGCTAAGTACATTTTTATTTGCTTTACTTTTTGGAATAGGACAAATTATATGATATATATCATAATTCTTAAAATGAATAAAAGATAATTTTATCTTTTTAATTTTAATTGTCTTGAAAAAACTTATCGGGAGCTATATATTTCTATTATTATATCTAATTGCGATGGTCAGACCTGTCGTACCACTGGTAGAATATGGTTTTAAATACGATTATTTTTCAAAGGTTTTATGTATAAATAAAGATAAACCTGAGTTACAATGTAACGGTAAATGTCAGCTGTCTAAGAATCTTATAGAAACAGCACCGGCTAATTCAGATCAGAATACTCCAATTGTGCCAACAATTAATTTGGATGATTACCCTATAACTTCTTTATATCAAAATAAATACTTTCTTTTTGTACTAGACTTTTCAAGTAAAATGGATTCTAATACAATTGAAAATAAAAAATGTAAAAATTATATCAATTCCGTATTTCGCCCTCCTCAAACTTTAGTTTAAATAAAAGTCAATACATCTATACTACTTTATTTAAGTAGTTAATTTCTTATGTTTTAAACTATAATATTACAATGAAAAATATTTTATTCATGGTACTTTTCATGGTATCATCAAGTGCAGTATTATTTGCACAACAGACTGCTATTAGCGGAGTAGTTATGGACGCTAAAACCAATGGTCCTATCGAAAATGCTACAGTTCAAATTAAAAAATCAAATATATTTACAATCACTGATATCGATGGAAAGTTTACATTAAATGCTTCAAAGGGCGCGGTGTTAATTATTTCTCATATAAATTATCAAAAAAAGATTTTAAAAGTATCTTCTGATATCTACGAAATTCGGTTGCAACCTATATCAATAAATTTAAATGATATCATTGTAAAGGCTAATGTATTGCAGGATATTTCTCAATCGAATGTAATTGTAGACAATACAAAGGCAACCACACAACCGAGAAATGTTGGTGATCTTTTTAAAGATATCAAAGGTTTTGGTATACAGAAACGTGGAGCCTATGCTTCGGAGCCCGTTTTTAGAGCATTCAGATACGAACAGTTAAATGTGCAATACGATGGCGGAATGAAAGTGTTAAATGCTTGTCCTAATAGAATGGACCCTATAACAACACATGTAATTCCGGATGAAATTGAAAAAATTGAGATTGTTCGAGGGCCTTTTACAGTTAGATTTGGGCAAAATTTTGGTGGAATCATCAATCTGGTTTCTAAAAAGCACTCAACTTTCAAAAATGGGTTGAGTGGTTCGATTGGAAGTGGATATGAGTTTAATGGAGATAATCTTTCCACTCATGGAAATCTTAAATATAAGGCCGATAAATTTGATATTAATATCAATGGTGAATATAGAAATTATGGTAATTATGAGGATGGAAATGGTATTGAAGTACCTTCATCATTTAAAACTACAGATTATTCAATAAAAGCCGGATATGAACTAACCGCCAAACAACGATTTCAGTTGATTTGGAGGCAATCATTTGGCCGGGATATAAAACATGCAGGTTTGCCAATGGATTCCCCTTATGATGATAGTTATTTAATAGGGTTGGATTATAAAATAACTGATATTTCAGAGAATATTAATGCCGTTTCTGTTAAAGGGTTTTACTCCCATGTTGATCATTTAATGACAAATGAAGGTCGGCCTAGCTTTATGATGACAGAGGCAAATTCTAATGTCTTTGCAACAACTTATGGAGGTAAGGCTGAAATAGTAATTTCTCCTAATGAAAATACTTTTGTATTTACAGGTATAGATGCAAATTTTATAGGACGTGAGGGGAACAGGATTAGATTGGTAAAAGTAATGAATGGAAACCCCTTACCTGAGCCTAAAACTTTTATTGATAAGATCTGGCAGGATTCGAAAGTAAACGACGTTGGAATTTTTGCTGAAAGCAATTTTAAATTATCGGATAATTATACTGTAACTGCAGGTATTCGATCTGATTTTATAAGTTCAACAATAAATGATCCGGAACAAGATTTTCTTGACCTTTACGGCGGTAAAATCGAAGATACCAATGAAACAAATATAAGTGGTAACCTTTCAATCAAGTATAAAGCAAATGATTCACAAGTTCAATTGTCATTGGGTCGCGGAATTAGAACTGCTTCAATGATAGAGCGTTATATCAACCATTTTAGTGTTGGTGTAGATCCTTATGAATATGTAGGGAATCCAAATTTGGATGCTGAGAAAAATAATCAGATCGAATTATCATTCAGTAAAAAATTTGAACGTATTGAAGTGGGTAGCAGTTTGTTTTACTCTTTTATTGAAGACTATATTGTACCAGTGGTGGATGAAAACATACCTCGTAAATTTATGCCCAGTGCACAGCCTCAATACGCCAAGCGATTTATAAATATTGATGAAGCCACACAGGCAGGTTTTGAGTTGTATTGGAACTATAGAATAACTGATAATTTTAAATTCACATCAGATATATCTTATACATATGCTCAAAACAAAGATTTTGATGAACCATTACCCCAAATTACTCCGCTTACTGCCCATGCAGCCCTGAATTACAAAAGGAAAAATTATTGGTTTAATTTACAATCACGCTTTGTAGCTGCACAGCATAGAATTTCTGCAAGCTTTATGGAGCAAGAGTCTGATGATTTTGCAACCTTTGATTTTAGTGTAGGTGTTGAGCCCTTTAAAAATTTAACAATAGGAGCTTCTATTTTGAATATTTTTGATACTGCCTATTATGAACATTTAAATTTCTCATATAAAAATTCTACGCTATTGTCAGGCAGGATCTTTGAGCCCGGTAGAAATTTCACTTTTAGAGTTAATTATAAATTTTAGTATATACGATACTATTTTTTAAATCTGTGATTGGAAAAAATTCTAATCACAGATTTTTTTTTAACTTTATCAATAAAATATTTTTAAAATGAAAATTACTTACTTAGGACATGCTTCATTTAGCATCGAAGCCCATGGAAAAACATTAATTGTTGACCCATTCATAACGGATAATGAATTAGCTAAAAAAATCAACATCAATAAATTGGAAGCTGATTATATACTGTTGACCCATGCACATGGTGATCATATTTCAGACGTTGAAGCAATCGCTAAAAATACCGGAGCAAAAATCGTTTCTAATTTTGAAATTGTAAATTATTTCGGTAATAAAGGTATTGAAGGACATCCCATGAATCATGGTGGTACCTGGAAATTTGAATTTGGAAAATTGCATATGGTAAATGCAATTCATACCAGTTCGTTCCCGGATGGCAGTTATGGAGGCAATCCTGCAGGATTTGTTGTAGAAACGTCAAATCATAAAATTTATATTGCGGGAGACACTGCGTTGACCTATGATATGAAACTAATTCCTAAAGTTATTGGTGAACTTGACCTGGCTATTTTGCCAATAGGTGATAATTTTACAATGGGTATAGATAGCGCCATTGTAGCGTCAGATTTTATTGAATGTAATAAAATTCTTGGCTGTCATTATGATACTTTCGGATATATAAAAATTAATCATAAACGAGCCATCGCTAAATTTGGTAAAAAAAATAAGGAATTGATACTTTTACCTATAGGGAGCAATTTAAAAATTTAGTATTTTTAAGATAACAATAATTCATTAATTTATTAACCCGTAACCACTTAAATTAAGTGTATTGTCGTTAGTCTGGTGGTTAGTCCAAAATTGAGGGAACTCATTGTCAAATGCTTATAAGATATAAAGTACCCTCGCTAGGTCAAGGAGAGGTTTACTAAAACACATCAAAACACACTAAATTATATGATTATCAGGCAGTTATGTTAATAACTTGATCTTCGTTTTTTCCGTTTTTCACTCTTTTTTACTTATTTTCGTCACTAAAACGTCACCCAATTTATGGCAGTACAATTAAGATGCAGAGAATCAAAATCAGGAAATAAGAATTACTTTTTAGATATTCATCATAAGGGAGAACGATGGAGAGAGTTTCTTAAAATTAAAATAATACCAAAAGATCCAGCCAAAAACGAAAAGAAAAGAATTATTGAAAAGATTCGGATAAACCGAGAATTGGAACTTTTGTCCAATGAAACTGGCTATATCCCTATACACTTGAAAAAACTTAACTTTTTTGTCTTCGCCAATGATTTTTTAAAACAATATCGTAAGCGTGATATTCGCATGATAGATAGCGCAACTAAACAGTTTAAAAAATTTGTAGACAATCCTAACCTAAATATTTCTCAGATAACCCCAAGTGTAATGGAAAAGTTTAAAGATTACCTAATTTATGATGCTGGTCTATCAGGAGAGACTCCACATAATTATTTTTCTCGATTTAAGAAAATTTTAAAATCGGCTAAAATAAAGGGATACTTTAGAGAGATGCCAACTGCCGAAATACGGTTTACTAACCCAAACAGAGATGACACCATAAAAAAACAAGTTTTAAATATAGAAGAGCTTCAATTATTAGCAACTACCACATGTGGTAACCAAGAAGTTAAACGTGCTTTTCTTTTTGCATGTTATACTTCTTTAGGTTTGGCGGAGATACGCGATTTAAAATGGAAAGATATCCAAAATGACAGATTGGTAACTCATCGTAAAAAAACTGGACATGTTATAAATAACCGATTAAACTCAACAGCCTTAAAGATTATAGGAGAACGAAAATACAAAGATGATTATATTTTTGATGTTCAGTCTATTAGTGTTGAAGGAGTAAATAAGAATGTTCTTTATTGGACACAAAGGGCTAACCTTAATAAGCACATTACTTTTTATTGTGCCCGTCATACATTTGCGTGTTTACTTCTTATGAATGGAGCCAATCTAAAGACTGTAGCTGATGCGATGGGGCACAGATCCACAAAAAGTACATTAAAATACCTAAACTATGTACAAAAACTTCAAGATGAGGCCATTGATAATTTACCATCTCTTGAATTTTAAAATGATTCCTTACTTTCCGATACAATATTTTTCTTTGCCAGTAAATATAGTGTTATACAATAATTGAGGTGTAAAAATGATGTAAGCTTTTGTTTTCCTATCGATATGTTTTATTAAACGACAATTAAATTATCGATAATAATAACTTTTTATTACTATTATCTCTTAAGATTTTCCGGATAAGAGGAAGTTTTGATATGTATGTACCATATTGATGGTAGGAGGTGTCTCTCAGACTTTTGTCAAAGGACCTATTAATGAGTTTAGGCATACTCAATATTGAGTAAAATACTTATCGTTTTTATGCACTATGATATTTATCATGACTTAGCAATTATGTTTGGAATAACTTAGTTGATTGCCAACTCCCCAAGTCTACAACTATGGTAAAAAATTACTTCCCTCTCGTTTTCGTATTTTTATTTTTAGGTAATATTTATTCACAGACAACAGGAATACCAGATGCCTGATAAATCCAACAAAATATCACAATTCTGGCAGGAAATAAA
>CAZJCZ010000040.1:0-2594 GCA_964544575.1 uncultured Flavobacteriaceae bacterium
TAATGATGTTGTTTTTCTTTAACAATTATGCAAGTAGTTTAAGTTTATATTACTTTGTTTCTAACTTATTAACTATTATTATTATGTTGGTAATTAAGCACTATATTTTAGATGAAGATAAAATTCACGCTCAAATTCAAGAAAACAAAGCGAAACCTGAGAAAAAGAAAAGTAAGTTTAGGTCACGTTTAGATGATGCCATGAAGCAAGCACAAACGCAACAAGAAGTACAGAAACGTAAAAAGAAATAATTTATAAATAAAACCGGAGTTGATCTTCGGTTTTTTTATGAGTGTTATAAATATACCAGGTTTTAAAAAGCCACGTTTGATGTTATAAGGTACAAATTCTAGCTCTTCTTAAAATTAATCAATTCCTTAATCATCTTAAAAGTATAATCAAGATCTTCAATGGTATTATATTTACTAAATGAAAAACGAACGGAAGTTTTATGAGCTTCATTTTCAGGTAAAATCGCATTTAATACATGCGACCCTTTATTACTACCACTTTGACAGGCACTCCCACCAGAGGCAGCTATACCCTTTAGATCTAGGTTGAATAGAAACATAGGGATTTCTTTAGGAAAGCGCGCATTCACAATTTTATAAGTACTCTCTTCCAAATTATCTGAACATCCGTTAAAAACTATGTTTGGCACTAAGGTTTTTAATCCCTCAATAAAATAATTTTTCAACTCTACAATATACTTTCTGTCAATGGCCAAATTGTCAATAGCAATATCTAAAGCTTTACGCATACCCGCAATATTTTGGACATTTTCAGTGCCTGCTCTTGCACCCCGCTCCTGCTCTCCACCTATTAACATGGGTTTAATACCAATTCCTTTTTTAATAATTGCAAATCCAACTCCTTTAGGCCCATGAAACTTATGTGCACTGGCAGCTATGAAATCAATAGGAATTTCTTGTAAATTTATAAGATAATAACCAATTCCCTGAACGGTGTCAGAATGGAATAAAGCACTATTTTCCTTACAAAGGGCTGATACTTTCTGAATATTTAATAAATTACCTAGCTCGTTATTAATATACATCAAACTGACTAATGTTTTAGCTTTTGATACTTGCAAAAGTTCAGCCAAATGCTCATAATTTATCCTTCCTTTATCGTCAAGATCAACATAATCAACAGCAATACCAAATTCTTTTTCTAAGGCCTGTACTGTATGCAAAACGGCATGATGCTCAATTGTAGAGATAATAATTCTTTCCACACCTAAGTTGGCCACAGCATTTCTTAGAATTAAGTTATCAGCTTCACTTCCACCGGCTGTAAACACAACCTCTCCAGAAGTAACCGAAAAATGTTTGGCAATACTTTTTCTTGCTTCTTCTACCACAGCTTTGGCTTTTCTTCCAAACTGATGTGAAGAAGAAGGATTGCCATAAACGTCCATCATTACCTCAGTAATTGTTGTAATTACTTCTTTATCGATTGGCGTTGTTGCAGCATTATCTAAATAAACTTGTTTCATCATTGCAAAAATAATCAAATTTTACCGGCTCGTATTTTCTTATTGTATGGTATTTCTAGTATTTTTGTTCAGATGAAAAAAATATTTGTGTTTCTTGTAGTATTATTTGTATTGTCTTGTGATGATGGAAATATTGATATCCCTGGATTTAATTTTTCCGATGAATCAATTGAAGATTGTGGTAATCTTGTTCTTTTTAAAATTAATGGAACCGAATCCATAGTTGTTCAGTTTAACGAAGATAATACCGATGATTCTTTTTTTACAGAAATCAAAGAAAATGAAACTTACACGCTGAGTGAAAGCGGAACTAATTCAATAACCTATCGTACTTTTGATACAGAACCTACAAGCAATTATTTTTGCCAAAATATACCACCTACTACACCACTGGTAATCAACGAATGGTTAGGTTCTGGAACGCTAAAAGTTACTACTGCTTTAGAGTCAGAAGATGATAATGATAACGTCGAAGAAACGAATTTAGAAGAGAATACCGATTTGGATGATTTTCCGAATTATATAGATTCTGATGACGATAATGATGGTATTTTAACGAAGAATGAAGATACTGATAATGATGGAGACCCTTCGAATGATGATACCGACAATGACGGTAAACCGAATTATTTAGATGATGAAGATGATGGTGACGGTACGCTTACAATAAATGAATCTTTAACAGAAGATGCTGATTTAGATGATATACCAGACTATCTTGATTCAGACTCTAGTACTCCATTAGGTGAACCCAGAAGCCCTTTGGCGAACACTTATACGGAGTATTATTTGACGTCTTTCACGATTGAATTATTGGAATTAACTAATGAAAATGGTAATACAATTCAATATGATAGTTATTTTTTCGGGTCAAAAAACCAAACTAAACTTATAACTGAGGAAATACCTTAATTTATTATGGGCATAATTTCATTTCTAGAAGAAAATATGTTGGCCTGCCAATGGAAAGAACAGTTTGGTGTGGAATGTACGGGTTGTGGAATGCAACGCTCTATAATACATTTAGTAAAGGGCGAATTTGTGGAAGCCTTTTTTTTGTATCCAGCTATTTACACCCTTATTATAATGTTCGTAT